>JAHEZB010000247.1:0-1341 GCA_023251285.1 Chitinophagaceae bacterium
CATTCAATAAAAAAAGTGAAGTTTAGTGGCAAAAAAAACTCCTGTTAATGCTATAAAAACATACAAACTTTTCTATCTTTACATTAATTAACCTAACATACAATTTTTTGCATGCTGGAAAACAAGGAAATATCTGCCCTCTTTCATTTGATTGACGACCCGGATGATGAGGTTTTCACTTCTGTGACTGAACGCATTATTTCTCATGGACGTGCGATCATTCCAAATCTTGAAAACCTCTGGGAAAACAGCCCCGATGAAAATGTGCAGGAAAGAATTGAAATGATCATTCACAAACTGCATTTTCGCGATTTGGTAGAAGAATTTAATGATTGGAAAAACGGCACCTGCGAATTATTACATGGCGCTTTACTTGTTTCCAAATATTGTTACCCTGAAATGATTGCCACTACGACGCTGCAGGAAATAGAAAAGATCAGAAGAAATATCTGGCTGGAGCTGAACAGTTACCTTACTCCCCTGGAACAGATAAATGTGATTTCCGGCATTTTGTATAGCTATTATAAATTGAAAGGAAACGAAGTGAGTTATGATATCACAGACGATTTCATGCTTACGAAACTAATTGAAAATAAAAGAGGAAATTCTATTACCAACGGTATTCTGTACCTGATCCTTTGTGAATTGCTCGACATTCCGGCACGAGCTATCAACATACCAAAACAATTTATACTTGCCTATTTTGACATAGATTACCAGTTTCCAAATCCCGGCAAACAAAAAAGCGAAAAAATTAATTTTTATATCGACCCGCTGAATGGCCAGGTGTATTCTCAAAAAGATGTGGATAGCTATTTCAAAAGAATTTCAGTGCCACCGGTGCCATCTTATTACAAACCTTTAAACGACAAAAAGATCATTCAGCATTTGCTTGAAGAATTCAGCAAGTGTTTCATTGATCCTTCCAGTCAATACAAGAAAAATGATCTTCTTTTTCTTGCTAAAATTTTAGATGATTGATTTTTAACGGGCAAAAACAAAAATAACAATTGCTGCTATTTCCTGCTTTACTGTTTCATATCAGCCGGTAAGCGATGAACGTTTGCTTCAAATAATAAATCCACATCCGGGTCAGTGATTAATTGGGTGGGAACCATCGGCATCGGAATCCCTTTTTCTGTTATCTTATTCCTGATGTCAATTGTTTTAATCACTTTTTCATTTCCCTTGACAAACGCAATTTGCAAAGGGAATTCAAAAACATCCGGTTGCGTTTGTTCAATTTTTATAGAAACAGATTTTTTTGTTTTGTTGTAATTCCATTGAATATTCAACATCGGTTGTCCCGGATTAAAGAGCCACTGGTTAAAAAATGTAGAA
>JAHEZB010000247.1:1351-4916 GCA_023251285.1 Chitinophagaceae bacterium
AACTATCACCCACTTTCCGTCGAAGTAAATGCAGTATCCACCCGCCTTTCTGGTAGCTGTTTGCATTTAATAAATGCATTAAATCATTTGTTCCGGTAGTATCAACAACAGGCGTCTTATGATCTTTATAAAATCTTAAAACTTTTTGCCGTTGTTGTTTCAATAAATTTTTGAGAGAATCTTTTCCATATTTATTTTCCAGGTACAAATCGGTCATGTAAGTTGCGAAGCCTTCACTCAACCACAGATGCGGCCAGTCTTTTTCTGTTACATTGTCTCCAAACCATTGATGCGCGATCTCATGGGCGAACAAACTTTCGATACCGGGATCATTTACAGAATTTTCAAAATAAAATATACAGCTTGCATTTTCCATTCCTCCGAAAATAGTTTTGGATTGCACATTTGCCAGCTTTTCAAAAGGATAGGCGCCGATTTTTCTAACGTACCATTGCAAAATATTTTTAGCGATCGCATAGTGTTTAAATCCGCTGTCTTTATTTTCCGGATAAACCCAGCTGGAAACAGGAATGTGATCCACATCAGCAAAATGAGTAACCGCAAAATTAGTAGCTCCTATCACCATTACTTTTGTCGGTATCGGTACATTTTCTTTCCAGTGAGTTCGTTTTATATGACCCGGCAAATTCATTTCTGCAATTTTTTTCCCATTCGAAACAACCTCGTAATGATCAGGAGCGGTTACAATAAATTCAACCGTCGCTTTATCAGAAAGATGATCGTTGCATGGAATCCAATTGTGCGCGCGATTTGGCCAATTATCTGCAAAAAAAGAACGATCCCCGAATTTGGTATTGTTGATAATTAATCCATCTTCGGGAATGCCTTCATAACTGATGTTGTAAATATTTTCTTTTCCTTTTAATCCCTCGTCATTTATAATAAGATGCTGCGAATCCTGGGAAAAATTTATTTCATTTCCATTTTTTTTAACAGACGTAACGGTCATTCCTTTTCCATCTTCATTTCTATTTACCAGGTCAAAAACCACCTGCTTTTCGTTTTTTGTAAATCCGGTTGTGATTACTGCATTTCCATTGATGATATTGTTGCTGTCATTTAAGAAAATGCTGTAACTATAGTTCTTTACATCAAGGCCATTGCGGGGCATTTGTGCAGAAATATCTATGGCAAATACAAAGAAAAATGTTGAAAGAAATAATTTTAAAAAGAATGAGTGACTGCACTTTCCGGACATATTTTTTTGGAAAAAATACAAATAAAAAAGAAAATAAGTAACAACGCATATAATAATGCGGAAGTAAAAGAGAAATAATGGCAATTGGTATTCTGAGATTAAATAAGAAATTGTTAATCATTCAGAGAGAGAGCCAGGAGTTTTTATAGTGGTATAAAAGTTGTCTTTGGTTTGTATCTGTACTTCAATGAAAAAAAACTTTTTCCTTCTTGCAATTATTTGCTTTTGCTTTTTTCAGTCCCTTTCCTCTTTTACAGAAGAAATTAATTCGAGCCTCGTGCAAGCTGTCGTGCATCAAACCAACCAATTCCGTAAATCGCAAGGTTTGAATGCATTGATCGTGAGAGACGATCTCAATAAAATTGCTCAGCACCACAGTGAGGATATGGCTTCAGGACGCGTGCCATTCGGACATGCCGGCTTTTACAAAAGAGATGCATTGGCCAAAAAAGACATCAAGCAGCTTTCAAGCTTTGCAGAAAATGTCGCTTTGGGACCCACATCTGCCAAACAAGTAGTGGACATGTGGAAGAGTTCTCCAGAACATCGGAAAAATTTACTGGGCCGTTTCAAATACATTGGAATTGGTATTGCAAAAGATCGCAGTGGACGGATTTATTACACGCAGATCTTTGCTATTTAAAATCCTAATAAACGCCTTTCACCTTCATTTTTATAATGTAAATATTTTCAGAAGCAGTGATGAATAAATAACTTCTTTCTTTTCCCCAAAAGGTAATATTGCCGGTCCATTTAGCAGAAACATCGATATGTTCGATTTTCTTACCATCCCTGTTATACACAGTTACACCATTTCCGGTCAGATAAATATTGCCCTCATTATCGATCGTCATGCCGTCAGAACCCTGATCTGTAAAGACTTTCTGATCTTTCAGCATTCCATCTTCCGCAATGCTATATTTATATGTTTTGTTTCCTTCGATGTCTGCCACATATAAATATTTGCCATCAGGAGTGCCAATGATTCCGTTCGGCTTTTTAAGATCATCTATTACGATAACAGCATCATTTTTTTCTTTTAAAAAATAAACTTTCTGCCCGTCTAAATCAGGTGCTTTCCTGGTCCAGTAAGAACGCTGGTAGTAGGGATCCGTAAAATAAATGCCACCTGCAGGAGTAACAAATACATCGTTTGGTCCATTGAAAAGATGGCCATGAAAGCCTTTTACCAACACGGTTATTTTTCCGTCAGGAGATATAGACCATAATTGATCGTGCTCATCTGCACAACTGATCAGGTTGCCGTTTTTATCAAAAAACATTCCGTTTGAACGACCGGAATCTGATAAAAAAACAGACAGCTTTCCATTGGTATCATACTTCCAGATTTTGTTATTTGGCTGATCTGTAAAAAAGACATTTCCATCGTTGTCCGTTGCCGGCCCTTCCGTGAAGCTGAATTGATTTGAAATCAATTGTAAAGTGGCGCCATCAGCTATTACAGGGCTTGGATTTTTTTGAGAAGGAACGTTATTTATTTGTGCTTTTGAGTCAGAGGCCATAATCAATATGAATAATAGGTTTATTAATTTAAGCTTCATAAAAGGATCTTTGAATGAATGCCTAAATTATTACAATCTTTTTGTTTATCTGTTTTTATCTCACAATTATCCTTCCACAAAAATGCATTACGGCTGGAAATTGTTTGAACAAACGAACAAATAATACCAATTTTTATTTTTTAATTTGTATCACATTAACTTCGTAACAATAAAAAATAAAAATCTGTTTCCAATGTTTCCAAAAATAAATCCCTCAAAAACCGCCGCGTGGAAAAAATTGCAAGAGCATTCCAAAGCCATGAAGCATGTTCAAATGAAAGATCTTTTCCAGGAGGACAAAAAACGTTTTAAAAAATATTCCTACGCCGTTACGGATATCATTTGTGATTTTTCTAAAAATATTGTCACCGACGAAACGAAAGTATTACTGCTTGAACTGGCGTATGAATGCGAATTACAAAAAGCGATTAAATCTTTGTTTACCGGTGAACTCATCAACGAAACAGAAGGTCGTTCTGTGTTGCATACAGCGCTTAGAAATTTTTCGGGCAAGCCGATTTTTTCTGAAGGAAAAGACGTGATGCCGGAAGTGAAAAAAGAGTGGGAACACATGAAGAACTTTTGCCAGAAAATTCATTCAGGAGAATGGAAAGGTTATTCGGGGAAAACAATAAAGTATGTGGTAAACATCGGAATTGGTGGCAGTGATCTTGGGCCGGTGATGGTAACAGAAGCACTAAAACCATACTGGAAAGAAGGTATCCAACCGTATTTTGTAAGCAATAATGATGGAACAGACCTGGCAGAAGTTTTGAAAAAAATC
>JAHEZB010000248.1 GCA_023251285.1 Chitinophagaceae bacterium
CGGGCCACATCACCAAAGGGCGCTACCCAGATATCGTTCTCTTTTGATTTGATATATTCAAAATATTGTTGCAGTTTTCCATGCGGCGTCGGCTCCCAGCCAATGTCATCAATTCCATGAAAAACCAACACGAGCCAGATGTTATCATGTGCCAGCGACGTATCAATCCACGATTTCATTAAGGTCATCGGTGTTTTTGACAGAGGCCCTCTTTCCCATTCCACATACTCTTTGGTTGATTTTCCAGGCTGTTCTTTATACCCGCGGTTGATCTCTTCCATCCAAGGTTCGGGCATCGAATTTCGCAACGCTTCATAGATGGGAAAACCAAATTTCATCACTCGTTTATCTTCAATACCGAAAGGCACTTCGGCAGAGAAAGTATATTTCGGCCCGAGATGCTTTAAAATATCATCTTTACTTTTTCTCAGTTGGTAATTCATGTTAGCACTGTCCAAAATTGCGAGGTGCGCATGTGTTACAGTGTGGCTAGCAGGCTCATAACCTCTGGCTGCATAATTTTTTAAATCGTTCCAGGTCAAACCTTCTTCCTGTCCCATTTCCATGCTGGTGTCTTTTCCTGCGGGTAATTCTTTATTTCGCACTTTCATATAAAGTGTGTCCATCACTTTGTAAGCCTCTTCCGCTTTTCCGCTTTCATAGAGTGCATCGGCTTTGTTGTAATAAGGCAACGTGCCGGCATAGCCGAGATATAAACAAGCGGAAGCACGTTCAAAAAAATTATCCGGATTGGTAGGAACAGTTGCGGTTTCACCAATAATTTGATTAACAGGACGTCCCACAAATTTTGGCGGATGAACAGAACCTTTGATCGGCCCTGTGATGACAAAAAATGTTGCCGGCAATTTTAATCGGTCCATGATGGGCAAAGCCACTTTGAACTGATTTCGTGAACCATCATCATAAGTGATGGAGACAGCAGTTTTCTTACCATCCTGCCATTTAGTGATCTCTGTTTTTCCAGGTTGGGCAAAGACTTGAGCGGAGAGAAAGAATGCGAGCGTAAAAAGAATGAGGTGGAATGGTTTTGTAGAATTTACTCGGTTCATTAGAAACTATGTTGCGATTGGATGAGGATACAAGGTAGCGAATTTTTGGGTTTTTTCTTTGGTGGAAAATTGTGCAGCTTTAATAATCTCTTCCATTCTAAAATTGTGCACATTACCTTCCCTCAACCGAAAAGGATCTTAATTTATCCGAAGACCAGCATGCAAGAAAAATCAATTCAATCTTCTAATTACGAACCGATCCATTATCATGTTTGTCATTAATGACATTTCTATTATAACTCATCTTAAAAGAAAGTTACCTACCGGGAATTAAACAAAAAATCAAACCTGTAAAGCTTATTCAGTGTTATTCCAAAGACTGTAAAGTTCATCCAGTATTATCACCCTGACCTGTAAAGTTTTTCCAGTATAAGACAATCCTGTTTGGTCATATTCTCCTCCTGCTATGATTCGGTTCGTATTCGCTTCTTATTCGGTCGTTATTCGGTTGTTATTCGGTCTGAAGAAGCGAATAACGACCGGAATAAAACCGGTTAAAAAACGTTGTTGATTACAAGGAAACAACCTTCACACAGCAAAGCAGAATTACCGAAAACCAAAAAATAACCTGAAAGTGTTGACAAGAATAAAAGAAGGCTTAACAGAAGTGAAGGAAGCAAGAAAATCGGAAAAAAGTTGTAAACTGAATGGATAATAGATCCCGTTTTACAAAAAACTGTATCTTATAAAGTAATAATATTAGTTTGCTGCCCGTTCGTATTTATTAATCAAAAATAAATCGACCAAAAGATATTATCCCTTAATTTTATTTGCTTCAAATCTTAGTCATGAAAAAAAGTTTATTCATTTTTTGCTGCATCGCTTGTTGTGCAATTACCAATGCACAAAAAACTACCGGCCGAAACAACTTGTTTGATGAGGAATGGCGCTTTATAAAAGATAGCACTATAACAGCTGAGGCGCCGGCTTATAATGATTCAAAATGGCGTATGGTAAATCTGCCGCACGACTGGAGTATTGAAGACCTGCCGGATCAATCGGATTCTGTTATCGGTCCTTTCAGTGCAAAAAGTATTGGTGCAACAGCAACCGGTTATACCGTTGGAGGCATTGGGTGGTATCGCAAACATTTTACTTTAAACAATATTGCAGATAAAAAAGTGAGCATTTATTTCGATGGGGTTTATATGAACAGTGATGTGTGGATCAATGGTCAACATTTGGGAAATCACCCTTATGGTTATACGCCATTCTATTACGATCTTACTCCTTATCTTAAACAAAACGGAGAAAACGTTATTGCAGTGCGTGTTCGCAATGAAGGAAAAAACTCCCGCTGGTACAGCGGTTCTGGCATTTATCGGCATGTGTGGCTCACCATCACAAACCCTGTTCACCTGGAACAATGGGGCGTTCATATTGCTACACCAGGTGTTTCAACGACATCTGCAAAAATAGATGTGACAACAAACATTGCTGGTGTTGAAAATCTCAAAAGTTTAAGTGATCTGAAACTTCGTACAAAAGTTTTGGATGCTAAAAACCACCTTGTTGCAGTAAAGGAAACTGATATTCCTACAGGTAAATCGAACGTTTCAATATCTCAAACTGTGCCTGTTTCGCACCCGCAGCTTTGGTCGCCGCAATCGCCTTATCTCTATCATACAGAAACCGATATTGTACAAGGCGGAAAAACCATCGATCATGTGGTGACAAATTTTGGAATCCGCTCTGTCAGCATTACTGCCGATAAAGGTTTTCTTCTGAATGGAAAGTCGATTAAACTTCGTGGAGGATGCATGCATCACGACAACGGGCCCCTGGGTTCTGCAACCATCGATCGTGCGGAAGAGCGAAGAGTGGAACTGTTGAAAAAGTTTGGCTACAATGCAGTGCGCACCAGTCATAATCCACCGTCACAACAATTTCTCGATGCCTGCGACCGGCTTGGAATCATTGTTATTGATGAGGCATTTGACATGTGGGAACGGGGGAAAAACCCGCAGGATTATCATCTTTATTTTGATACCTCCTGGAAAAAAGATATTGATGCGATGGTGCTTCGCGACCGCAATCATCCTTCCGTAGTTTTTTGGAGCATTGGCAACGAGATCAATGAACGCGCTGATTCATCAGGGCTTGTTATTGCAAAGAGACTGCGTGATGAAGTGAAAAGCCTCGACAGCACGCGTGCCGTAACAGAAGCGATTTGTTTCTTTTGGGATCACCCGGGTTATAAATGGGATACCACCGCTGCGGCTTTTGCCCTGCTTGATGTCGGTGGTTATAATTATCAGTGGAAAGAATATGAAAATGATCACGCAAAATATCCGGAACGCATCATGATGGGCACCGAATCTACTCCCGGCGAAGCGTTTGAAAACTGGCAGCAGATAGAAAAACATCCTTATGTAATTGGCGATTTTGTTTGGACGGCCATGGATTACCTTGGCGAAACAGGTATCGGGCATACCACCACAGATGGAAAGACAGCATTTGCGATGACGTTCCCGTGGTTTAATGCCTGGTGTGGAGATATTGATTTGATTGGTGGTAAAAAGCCACAATCGTATTACCGTGATGTAGTGTGGAACCTGAGCAAATTAGAGATGCTGGTACATACACCAATCCCTGAAGGAGCTAAAGAAACAGTGAGTTATTGGGGCTGGCCAGATGAACTTCCGTCCTACACTTTTCCCGGTGCTGAAGGAAAAACTTTACAGGTGAATATATATACCCGATACGATACGGTCCGGCTAGTACAAAATGGAAAAACCATTGGTCAGCAAAGTGCCTCCGCTAAAACCAAACTTACTGCAACATTCCACATTAAATATGAGCCTGGAGAATTAAAGGCTGTTGGTATTAAGAATGGAAAAGCAGTTGATTCGGTGGTTTTGAAAACCGCAGGGAAGCCGGCAGGTATCCGTCTGGTTGCAGATCGCAACAATATACATGCAGATGCAAATGATCTTGCGTATGTTACAGCAGAAGTGGTTGATGCGAATGGTAATGTTGTTCCTTATGCAGAAGTGCCTTTGAATTTTAATATTGAAGGCAATGGAAAAATCATTGCCACCGGGAACGCGAATCCAGGCGATATGGAGAGCATGCAACAGCCACAACACAAAACTTTCCGGGGAAAATGTCTGGTGATTGTTCGCCCGGATGGTAAGAGCGGAAATGTTACGTTAAAGGCCGCCGGAAATGGATTAACGCCAGGCCAGGTTGTTATTACTGCTCGTTAAAAAGGAATAATTTGAGGTTGAATTATTCTAACAACACTCAAAAAGTACGCCTTTTTGCCATGCCTGACGTTGGTTATTTTCGTCTTTTTACTGATTATCTTTTTGGGCAAATTCCACGATCCATTCAATACCATATTTGTCTCTGAAACAACCAAAATAAGAACCCCAGGGACTATCGCCAATTGGCCCTTCTATTTGTCCGCCTGCGGAAAGCCCGTTAAATAATTTGTCCGCTTCTTCTTTACTGTCCGCATTGATAACTATTTTACTTCTGTTCTCGTTTTCGTTGGTTTTTCCCAAAATTTCAGGAACATCGTTTCCCATCAACATGTTGCATTCGCCGATGGGTAAAGCAATATGCATGATCTTGTTTTCTTCCTGTTCGGATACCGGAAAGTCAGCGCTCGCAAGCTCTTTAAAACGAATGATTTTTGCAAAGTCTCCACCAAATACTGATTTGTAAAAGGTAAACGCTTCTTCGGCATTTCCGTTGAAGTTGATGTGTGGATTGATTACTGCCATAGTTGTATGAATTGATTTGTTAGTGCTCAAACATACTGCTTAATTACAAATAAATAAGGTATAATTGCGCCGAAAAAGAGGCTGATTGCGCCAAATAGATAGCTGTTATTT
>JAHEZB010000249.1 GCA_023251285.1 Chitinophagaceae bacterium
GGAAATATTGAAGAGGTAAAGACGCGTATGGTTTTTACAACCCATACTCCTGAGGAAGCTGGCAATGAAAAACATGATATTTATCTCTGCGAAAAAATGAGTTATTTCTGCGGGATGCCATTGGAAAAAGTTCGCGAATTAACCGGGATGACGGATGACCTTTTTAATCATTCTCTTGCAGCATTGCGTTTTGCACATCTTGCCAATGGTGTGTCACAACTTCATGGCGAAGTGAGCCGGCAAATGTGGAATAAATATGATGGCATTTGTGAAATAAAAGCCATCACAAACGCACAAAACTGGCGCTATTGGGCCGATAAACAATTATATCGTGCAAGTCTTGAAAATAATAATGATTGGTTTGATGATCGTAAAAGGCATTTAAAACTTCGTGGCCTGGCGATTGTTGCAGATCAGACAGGAAAGCTGATGGATCCAAATGTTCTCACGATCGTATGGGCGCGGAGATTTGCAGGATATAAAAGAGCGGAATTAATTACACGAGATCACAACCGGTTTGAAGCATTATTGAACAATCCAAAATACCCGGTGCAGATCATCTGGGCAGGAAAGCCTTATCCGCTGGATTATCCGGCAATAAATGATTTTAATCACCTGGTAAGTTTGAGCAAGCAATATAAAAATGTAGCAGTTTGTACCGGTTATGAACTCGCTTTGAGTAAACGGTTAAAGCAATCAGCCGATGTTTGGTTAAACAATCCAAGAGTGCCGCGTGAGGCCAGCGGTACCAGCGGGATGACCGCTGCTATGAATGGCGCAGTGAATTTGAGCACCAATGATGGTTGGATTTGCGAATTTGTAAATAATGGTAATAATGGTTTTGTAGTTCCGCCGGCAGATTATATGAATATGCATGTGGAAGAACAGGATAATTATGATCTCAATAAAATTTACGAAATTCTTGAAAATGAGATTTTGCCGTTATACTACAACGATAAGGACACGTGGCGCCAAATTGTAAAAAATGGAATGAGAGATGTCCACTTTGCCTTCGATAGCAACAGGATGGTGGATGAGTATTATGAGATCCTGTATAAATAATTAATGCAAATAAGTCTGAAAATCCATTTCATGTAAATATGAAATGGATTTTTTTGTGCCTTTACTGCACCAGTATTGGCAAAATATAAAAAGCATTTATTTCTTGTTTTACTGAAACTGATTCAATCGTATCTTCATTTTCCATTTACAAGTATGATCATTACACGCGCTTTTTCTCTTTATAAAAAAGCTTATGGCGGCCTCTCTTCCGGCACATGGTGGCTTTCGCTTGTGATGCTGGTAAACAGGATGGGAACGATGGTTGTGCCGTTTATGACGATGTATCTTACACAACAGTTTGGAGTTTCTATTGCCAAAGCTGGTTTTGTAATGAGCATATTCGGTTTGGGTGCCATTACCGGAGCATTGATTGGTGGAAAACTGGTAGATTCCATTGGATATTATTATGTCCAATTAACTGCGCTTTTAGGCGGCGGCGTTATGTTTATTGTTTTGGGGCAAATGCATTCATACAATTCAATCTGTATTACTACTTTTTTTCTTGCGATGCTTAATGAATCTTTCCGACCGGCGAATACTGTTGCCATTGCACTTTACAGCAAAGAAGAAAACAGAACACGTTCTTATTCTGTAAATCGTCTTTCCATTAACGTTGGATGGGCTGTAGGAGGGGCCTTAGGAGGATTGCTGGCAAGTTTTAATTATCACTTATTATTTTGGGTGGATGGTATTTCAAATATTGCAGCAGCCATTTTATTGTATATCACGTTGTCGCCCGGAAGAAATCCATCCACAGAAAAAATCAGCAAGCAAAAAAATATAATTGGTGATTCTGCTTATAAAGACAAGACGTATATAGCTTTTATCCTGCTAACTTTTATTTTCGCTTTTTGTTTCTTCCAGATGTTTACAACAATACCTGTTTTTTTTCGAGAGAAATTTCAACTCAGTATTTTTTTTATTGGCGTTATCATGGCGCTGAATGGAGTTATTATTGCTGTTTTTGAAATGATCACCATATTTACCTTGGAAGGGAAAAGGCCTTCGCTTCATTTTATTTCCAGCGGAATGTTGCTGGTAGCTGTTTCATTTTTATTGCTGAATTTGCCTCCGTTAAATCATGCCGCGATTGCGCTTATTGCAATGGTATTTCTCACATTTGGTGAAATATTTTCGATGCCTTTTATGAATGCCTGGTGGATAGGGCGGGCACAAAAAAATAACCGTGGTCAATATGCTGCATTATTTACGGTAGCATGGGCTTCGGCGCAGGCGATCGGCCCTTTTGCCGGCTCATTGATAGCAGAATATTTTAGTTTTAAAATGCTTTGGTATGTGCTTGCCATTGTTTGTGTTTTACTCGCATTTTTTTATCGCAGATTGCACAAGCCTGCTGACTTACCTGTTTAAAAAATCCTGGTAAGAAAACTGCATGTACGCCTTCCCATACTTTATTTGAGAAGTATCATATCCGGGAGATGTATAAATTGGTTTTTTTGCAACATTATCAAAGGTTTCAGTGCCTTTTGGAGTTACGAATCCAAAACCATTATTGAAACAATAAAAAGCAAACGATTTTGCAGAAGAATCAAGGAGGTCTTTTCCCCATTTAAATTTATCAGTTGGTAAATGAAGCTGATCTAAAATAGTTGTGGCAATGTCGGTTTGTGAACCGATGGTGTTTATTTTTCCTTTCATCGTTAGTGCTCCGCCGGAAAAAATTAATGGAATATGAAATTTTGATGGGCGGTCGTTTGGATCTTGTCCGGGCAATGGATGACCATGATCAGCAACAAAAACGATCAACGTGTTTTTCCATAGAGGATCGGTTTTGAAAGTTCGTATAAAATGACCAATGATGCTGTCGGTATAGTAAACGGAATTTTTAAAAAGAGTCGTTTCATCTTTTCCGGGAAATTTTGGTTTCATTGGAACATCATAAGGTTCATGGCTGCTGAGTGTAAACATGGCAGCAAAAAATGGCTGCTGCTCTTTTTGAATGTCCTGATAAAAACGGTCGAAAACATATTGATCATGAACGCCCCAGGAAGTGGTTCTTTCTGAAACCGGAAATGAATATTTATCCACCAGTTTCTGTATTCCAATATTTACGAGATAAGATTTAATATTTGCAAATTCAAGTTCACCGCCATAGGTATAACTTGAATGATAACCCAGCGGTTCAAGTGCCTGGTTGATGGAGGGAAGATGCCGCGTTTTTGTAGGTGTTTTAATGATAGAGGTAATAGCCTGGTTTGGATAGCCACTCAAAACAGCTACCTGTCCTTTTTCACTTCTGTCGCCTGCTGCATAAATATTTGTAAACAACAGTCCATCGGCTGCAATGCTATCCAGGTTTGGCGTTACGCCAGGAACTCCGCCAAGACAGCCAACCCATTTCGCAGTATAACTTTCTAAAATTACAATAATGATATTTGGATTTTTTACTGATAAAACGGAAGGGGTTTTCTTTGGCCCCGTGTTGTACAATTCCGCAACTAATCTTTCTGCTTTTTCTTCGGGGAGATAATCAAAAGGGTTTTCTTTATTATGCATGTTTAAAATTGAAAACATGACATTCCACGGCAAGTTAATCGCTGCATGATCAGCAAATATTTTTTTAGAAAAATAAACATCACTGATGTTCATCGGTATTTTTTGAATGCCGCCACGAATCGGAATAAAGAGCACGGCGATTAGAAACAGAGAAATAAAAACATCATACACATGATACACTTTTTGATTTCTTTGGATAAAAAAATTAAAATATTTTTTGTAAATAAAAACAAACAGCGCAACGAGAAAAATAAAAATCAGCAATAAAATAAAAAGCGGCGCAGTCGATATTGTAGCGCCCATTTCCTTCGGCGATTTAAAATATTGAAGAGGAGTGGCATCCATCCTGTAGCCCCAGGCATTGTACAATTCGAGGTCGGCGGTAATTAAAAAAGAAATAATAACGATTAAAACAATTGTATAGATTTTGATAATTTTATTTACCGGAAAATTTTTTACAAATAATTTTATAAAAAGTAAAAGAAAAGGAAATATGCAGATATAACCGGTGAAAGACGCGTCCATCCTCAATCCATAAAGAAATATTTTAAAGGTTTCACCAGTGGTTAATGTTTTTGCAAGATGTAAATGATACAGTAAAAATGCAACTTTAGCAACGATAAAAACGATCAGCCAGTATAAGAAATAAAAAAAGTAGCCCGAATATTTTTTCACTTGGCGAAAATAATAATTATACGAGAATGCGGGTATTTGCTTTTATCAAAATGGAATATGGTAAAGAAGATATTTACCGTTAATTTAGGCGCTTAATTTTCTCTATGTCGCAGGTAAGGAAGCAAAGTATTATTTCAACCATTTTTGTTTACGCAGGATTCATGATCGGGTTTGTAAATACCTATCTCTTTACACGGCAAGGTTCGGTATTTACTCCGGCAGAGTATGGGCTCACAAATGTTTTTATTGCGGTTGGAAACCTGATGTTTGCTTTTGCAAATCTTGGAATGGTTTCAGTTGTCTATAAATTTTATCCTTATTACAATGATAATTTGCCGAAGAAAAAAAATGACCTCCTGACGTGGAGCTTATTGGTAAGTATCATTGGCTTTTGCTTTGTAATTCTTGTTGGCATAGTCTTTAAAGATTTTGTGATCCGCAAGTTCAGTGGAAATTCTCCTGAATTTATTCAATATTATTATTGGGTTTTCCCCTTTGGTTTTTCGATTCTTTTGTTTTCTATGTTTGAAGTTTTTGCCTGGAACATTCGCAAGTCCATTTTTACTACTTTTCTTCGTGAGTTATTATTCAGATTACTTACACTGATCCTGATCTTTTTTCTGACTTTTAAACTCATC
>JAHEZB010000250.1 GCA_023251285.1 Chitinophagaceae bacterium
CCAATCAAAATAGGAATTCTTACCGGCTCATCTACTGCCAAAGAAAAGCGTGAAACTTTAAAAGCAACCCAGGCAGGAGAAATCACGTTGTTAACCGGAACCCATGCATTAATTGAAGATGCAGTTCGGTTTAAAAATCTGGGACTGGCTATTGTGGATGAACAGCATCGTTTTGGTGTAGCGCAAAGGGCGAAGTTGTGGGATAAAAATGAAGTAAATCCCCACATCCTGGTGATGACCGCAACGCCGATTCCAAGGACGCTTGCGTTAACCGCTTATGGTGACCTGGATTATAGTATTATGGATGAAATGCCGCCAGGGAGAATTCCAATTGCAACGGTTCACCGGATGGAATATATGCGGCCGCAGGTGATGAATTTTATTAAGTCGGAAATAAAACGTGGACGGCAGGCTTATATCATTTACCCGCTGATAGAAGAATCTGCAAAGCTTGATTTTGAAGATCTGATGCGCGGCTATGAAGAAGTAAAAGCTTATTTTCCTGAACCGCAATATTATATCAGTATGGTGCATGGGCGTCAAAAAGCGATTGAAAAACAAACGAACATGAATCGTTTTGTAAAGGGCGACACACAAATCCTGGTTTCTACAACCGTGATTGAAGTTGGGGTAAATGTTCCCAATGCAAGTGTGATGGTGATAGAAAGCGCGGAAAAATTTGGACTTCCACAGCTCCACCAGTTGCGTGGAAGAGTAGGACGTGGCAATGAAAAAAGTTATTGTATTCTTTCCACTAAAGTGAAACTTAGCGCTGAAGCAAAACAGCGTCTGAACATTATGTGTGAGACCAATGATGGCTTTAAAATTGCAGAGAAAGATTTAGAAATTCGGGGGCCCGGTGACATCGAGGGAACCCGTCAAAGCGGCTTACTGAATTTTAAATTAGCCAATATTATTGAAGACAGAAAAATTCTGGAAGCGGCAAGATTAACTGCTGAAAAAATCATACATGAGGACGCAAAATTATCTACACCGCAGAACAGCTGTTTAAGAGAATTTATGGAAAGTGAAAAAGGAAAAACTGCCTGGAGTAAAATATCCTAAAGACTTATTTTTTTAAAAGTAGTTATGTTAAGGAGCTATTAAATCAAAATTCTGAAATATAATTTCAAACTCTTCTTCTAATTGTTTCGTAAATTTATTGTTCAGATTTTATTTTCTATTTTGCTTACTGTTGGAAATATTTTCAATGATTTATGATTAAATTATTTTTTTTGAAAATCTTAAAAAAATCTTCTTATTGTCTTTTTCTTCTCATAACATTTTCTGTTACCCAAAAGGTATTTGCGCAGGTACAGTTTGTTGAGAATAAAGGTCAGTGGGATCATAAAGTAAAGTATATGAGTGAGGCCGGCAGCGGTTCCTTTTACTTAACTGAAAAAGGATTTACTATTGATCAAAACAACCCGGATGATATAGAAAAAATAAAACTGGAACGACACGGATTGGATTCTTCCGGAAAAGTAGGTAGAAAAACAGTAAATGAAACGATCCGCAGTCATGCTTATTCTGTTGAATTTTTGAATGCTCAAAGTCCGCAAATCATTCCTGATAAGGCGATACCATCTGTAAACAATTATTTCATCGGAAACGATAAAAGTAAATGGGCTTCCGGCTGTAAGATTTACCTGGGAGTAACATATAAGAATATGTATCCTGGCATCGATTTGCGGTATTATACAGATGCCGGTGGAAATTTGAAATATGATTTTATCATTAATCCTGGTGCAAAGATCAGCGACATTGCCATGAAATATTCCGGCACAACAAAGCTATCTGTAAAAAACCGTGAGCTGAATGTGGCCACCTCACTTGGGGTGAGCAAAGAATTAAAACCTTATACTTACCAGGTAGTTGACAATCAGAAAAAGGAATTGGATTGCCGGTATGTAATAAAAGGAGATGTTGTTACTTTCGAGGTAAAAGACTATTCTCCGGATCAAACACTCATCATTGATCCCACTTTAATATTTTTCAGTTATTCCGGAAGCACTGCCGATAACTGGGGATTTACCGCTACTTACGGCCCTGACGGTAGTTTTTATGGCGGTGGCATTGCATTTGGAAATGGATTTCCGGCTTCGACCGGTGGCTATGATAAGTCTTTTAATGGCAGTTTTGATATTGCCCTGATTAAACTTACTCCCGACGGCAGAAACCGCGTTTACGCCACCTACATCGGAGGAAGTGGCGAGGAACAACCTCATAGCCTGATTGTAGATGCGGCAGGAAATCTAACTCTTGCCGGAAGATCCAATTCACCTAATTATCCGACTACTGCAACCTTTGGCAGTCTCGGCGGTTACGATATTGTTGTTACAAAATTAGATGCCAGCGGTGGAAACCTTATTGGTTCAATGAAAATTGGCGGCACCGCGAATGATGGAGTTAATATTGCTGATGAAAGTAGTGGATCAGGCACCAATTCACTTAAAAGAAATTATGGCGATGATGCAAGAAGTGAGGTTTTACTGGATGCATCAAATAATATTTATGTGGCCTCCTGTACTTCTTCAGGCGATTTCCCGGTTACCGCAGGAGCTTATCAAAGTAAAAATGCAGGAATGCAGGATGCGGTAGTATTGAAGTTAGATCCTACTTGTAACAGAGTTTTGTTCAGTACTTTACTTGGAGGAAAAGATAATGATGCTGCTTATGTTTTAGGTTTAGGAGATAATGGAAATGTGTATGTTGCCGGTGGCACAGCCAGCAACAATATGAATGGAATTTCGACATCCGGTGTGGTAAATTCTGCTTTTCAGGGTGGCGTTTGCGATGGCTTTATTGTTGAGATGAATAACACCGGTACTTCTGTTATCAGGGGAACTTATATTGGAACGCCGCAGGCCGATCAGATCTATGGAATAGATACCGATAAATTTGGGTTTATTTATGTAATGGGAACATCAGAAGGAAATATGCCCGTGATCAATGCCCCTTATTTTAATTCCGGGGCCAAACAATTTATCACAAAGCTAAAACCGGATTTGAGTTCTGTAGTATATCAAACAGTTTTTGGATCTGTCAATGCTACTTATCCGAACCTTTCCCCAACGGCTTTTCTGGTAGATCGATGTGAAAATGTGTATGCGTCTGGCTGGGGTGGAAAATCGAATACCGGCACTGGTTTTCAAACCGCTACAACCAAAGGAATGCCTACCACACCAAACGCCGTGAAACCACAAACGGATGCATCCGGCAGTGATTTTTATTTTATTGTTTTGCGCAAGAATGTCGATTCATTATTATATGGAACTTTTTACGGGCAACAGGATCCGCCAGGCCGTACAGCTCCAATTACATTTGGCGATCATGTGGATGGTGGAACAAGCCGCTTTGATCGTAACGGCGTGATTTACCAGGCGATGTGCGCCAATTGTTATAAGAGCGTCGCTTTTCCAGGCACTCCCGGAGCCTGGTCAAAAAGCAATCAATCACAAGGGCAAAATGGATCCTGCAACCTGGGAATGCTGAAGATAGAAATGGATTTTTCAGGCGTGCGTTCAGCTTTACATACGTCTATTAAGGGAGTTTCCAATGATACAGCAGGATGTGTTCCTTTGCAGGTGGATTTCACCGATTCACTAAAAAAAGGTAAACGTTATTACTGGTATTTCGGTGATGGAACCGGTGATACAACTACGGTTCCCGCAACTTCTCATATTTATGAAAAGGTCGGCATCTACCCGGTAATGTTGGTTACTATTGACAGCAATACCTGCAATATTTCCGACACATCATATAAACATATCCGTGCCGGAGATAATAAAGCAAATCTTGATTTTCTTTCTGAAAAATTAATGCCTTGTACGAATCTTGGCTACGCTTTCACCAACACTTCAACACCAACGCATGGAGCTTTCAAACCAGGAATTTTCACCTGGGATTTTGGCGATAATACACCCTTAGTTGTTCAAAATCAAAACCCTGTAACGCATACTTTCGCCGGAGCCGGTACTTATAAGGTAACGCTATCATTAAACGATACCACATATTGTAATTCGCCGGCTGACACCGTTAAAACCATACGCCTTTCACCGGAAGTAAAAGCGTTGTTTAGCACTCCTGCAAATGGTTGTGTTCCTTATAGTGCCGTGTTTACAAATAATTCTTTAGGAGGACTTAATTTTCTTTGGGATTTCGGCGATGGCGCTACTTCCACAATTGATAATCCAACCCATCTTTACACAAAAACCGGGTCTTTTACAGTAAAACTTACCGCCTTTGATTCTACTTCCTGCAACAAGGTTTCGGATACAACTTTTACGATAAATGTAAGCCCGATTCCTTTTGCTTCATTTAGTTATAATCCTACTGTTCCCAAAGAAAATACATTTACAAACTTTACAAATCAATCAGTTGGCGCTACAAAATATCTGTGGAATTTCAGTGACGGCGATACTTCAAATCTAAAAGATCCAAAACACATTTTTGCAGCCACCGGCACTTTCAGTGTTTGTTTGAATGCAGCTAATGACGTGGGTTGCAGCGATGACACGTGCATACAGGTTCAGTCATTAATAAAACCATTGGTAGATGTACCAACTGCGTTTACACCTGGAAAATTTGGTTCAAACGGGATTATAAAAGTGGTTGGATTTGGAATAAAAGAAATGCACTGGACCATTTACAACAGATGGGGACAAAAGGTTTTCGAAACAAATAGTACAAAAAGCGGCTGGGACGGCACCTTTAATGGAAAATTACAACCAATGGACGTGTATTCTTATACTTTGGAAGTAATTTTTACAGATGGTAAAAAAGTAACAAAAACAGGAGATATTACTTTATTGCGATAAAGCAAATGAAAAAGATTTTAAAAATATTATTCCTTTTCGTTTCTTCCATTTCCGGGTTGAGGCAGGCGTC
>JAHEZB010000251.1 GCA_023251285.1 Chitinophagaceae bacterium
AAAAGTGATACCGGCAAAGATGTAAAAGAATATACCCTCGCTCGTGATATTGACGATATTGAAGGCATGAGAAAAGCGCTTCATTTTGACAAATTAAATGTGCTTGGACATTCATATGGTGGCCTCGTAGCCCAGGGCTATGCGTTGAAATATCCGGAACACGTGAATCACCTGATTCTCGCAAATACTTTTCACAGTTATATCATGTGGCAAAAAAATGATGACAACAGCAATCATGAAATCGCTACCAATTATCCTGAAGTCTGGGATTCATTGATGATGATACGTGAAAAAGGCGCTGTTTCTAGCGATCCGGAACATCAACGATTGTATGGCAAAGTTCCTTATGGATTTTTGTACGCTTATAATCCAAATAATTTTTTAGCACGTGGTCAAAAGCCTTATCCAAATTCTTTCAATTCCAAATTATATTACCAGATGGTCGGAAAGGATGGGGATTTTTTAGTCGGGAGTGATATCGGCACATTTGATTATCGCAAAGAATTGAAAAATCTAAAAATGCCTGTATTGATATATGGAGGCAGGTATGATCGTGTAGCGGTGCCGGTTATGATGGAAAAATTTAAAGAATATTGTCCCCAGGCAAAGTTTGTAATGTTCGAAAAATCAGGTCATAATCCGCAGATCGAAGAACCGTCCAAACTATTTCCACTAATTGAAAGTTTTTTACATTGATATTGCAAGGGGATTTCAGCAGAAGAACAAATAACCCGGATTGTTATTCAGTATCATATCTTTCCACACTCTCAATGCCCGGAAGGGCTTTTAAATTCGAAACCAGGTCATCCAGTTCGTCTTTATCATGTACGTAAACTTTCACGTTGCCTTCAAATAAACCTTCCTTGGCCTCAATGGTAAGTGCGTTGATATTTATTTTTAAAGTTCCGCTGATCAGATTCGTAATTTTATTAATTACTCCCACATCATCCAGCCCGATAATTTTAATACCGGTGAGAAAGGATATCTCTTTGTTCTTTACCCATTTTGTTTTCACTACGCGGTGGCCGTAATTTGCTAAAAGCCTTGCTGCATTTGGACAATTGGTGCGATGGATCTTTAGACCTTCTCCCTGCGTTACAAATCCGAAAACATCATCACCCGGAATTGGCTTGCAACAGTTGGCAAGAGAATACATAATCTTATCGCTGCTTTCTCCAAAAATGATTAATTCGTTATCCTTTTTATCTTTTTTTAAAGTTGTTAAGGCTTTTTCTTCAACCAGCGGTTTTACAATTTTTGGGGCAGAAATTTTGTCGCCCAATACCTGGAAATCTTTTAATTCTCTCAGGTCTATTTTTTTTACAGCAATATCATAAAACAAATCCAAAGAAGAATTGAGCTTATAAAAGTTGATTATTTCTTCCAGATTTGCCTGGTTCATCGGAACGCCTAAACCATCTAATTTTCTTTGCAGGATACTTTTTCCTTCTTCCGCTATCGTTCTTTTTTCTTCTTTTAATGAATCCTTAATTTTAGATTTTGCTTTGGTAGTTACCACCATTTTCAACCACTCGCTTTTGGGTTTTTGTTTGGTGGACGTAATAATTTCTACCTGGTCGCCACTCCGCAGTTTATGCCCGATCGGAACCAGCTTGTGATTCACTTTTGCACCAATGCATTTTTCCCCGATGGCAGTATGAACTGCAAATGCGAAATCCAATGCAGACGCGCCGCTTGGCAACATCTTAATATCTCCCTTTGGAGAATAAACATATATTTCTTCGGCTAAAAAAGACAGTTTAAAATCCTGCAGAAAATCTATCGAATTGGTGTCCTGTGCAGCCAGCATATCACGTATTTGCTGAAACCATTTGTCAAACCTGTTTTCTTCAGATGTGCCTTCTTTATATTTCCAGTGTGCCGCCAATCCTTTTTCCGCAATATCATTCATTCGCTTTGTACGTATCTGCACTTCCACCCATTTTCCATGAGGGCCCATCACGGTTGTGTGCAGTGCTTCATAACCGTTGCTTTTTGGATTGCTGAGCCAATCGCGAAGCCGTTCTGTGGAAGGATTGTATTCATCAGTAACCAAACTATACACTTTCCAGCAATCTTCTTTTTCACGTTCAGGAGGCGAATTCAAAATAATTCTAATTGCGAAAAGGTCATATACTTCATCAAATGAAACGCCCTTCTTTTTCATTTTGTTCCAGATCGAATGAATGCTTTTTGGCCTTCCGTAGATTTCAAAATCAAATTTTCCATTGATCAGCTTTTCCTTTATTGGCCTGATGAAGTCATTGATGTAGCGCGTGCGTTCTCTTTTCGTATTAGCGAGTTTTTCGGCAATATAATGATAGCTATCCGGCTCCATATATTTCATGGCGAGATCTTCCATCTCTGTTTTGATATTGTAAAGCCCCATCCGGTGAGCGAGCGGCGCATATACATAAACCGTTTCTGAAGCGATTTTCAATTGTTTTTCCCGCTTCATGCTTCCAAGCGTGCGCATATTATGAAGGCGGTCTGCAAGTTTGATTAATATTACCCTTGGATCATCGGTAAGTGTCAGTAAAATCTTTTTAAAATTTTCTGCCTGTTGAGACGAATTGGCATCAAGAACGTTGGATATTTTAGTGAGGCCATCTACAATTTTTGCTATCTCCGGTCCAAATTCACGCGAGATCATTTCCAGGGTAATGTCCGTATCTTCTACCGTATCATGAAGTAGTGCACAAATCGTGCTGCGCACCCCAAGCCCGATTTCTTCCACACAAATCATAGCGACAGCGAGCGGATGCAAAATGTATGGTTCGCCGCTTTTGCGCCTCGACGTTTTATGCGCTTCTGCAGCTATTTCAAATGCAACCCTTACCTGTTCTTTACTTCCCGGTTTTAATTTCGGTTTTAATGCCCTTAGTAATGCGCGGTATTTACGAAGAATTTCTTTTTTTTCTTCCTCTTCATTCATTGTGTACTTTGGGATGTCGAGCGTGTTCTCCATTAACTACGAATTTACACAAGAATTAAATGGAAAAAATAAAATTGCAGAACCGTACCGCAGATTTAAATTTTATTTTTTGTTAAAAAACCTGGCATCTTCTTGTAAATGAAAATGCAAAAGGTTTAGAAATTTGCTGAAATATTATAGTGCCTAAAATTAGAATATTGATTATTTATCCGTTTACTGGCGGAAGTTTTTTAAGTAAAATTGTTTATAAAGAAACGAAAGATCCTCACCATCTTTTATTTCTCTTTTTATAAAATTTGTTTCTTCATTTTCATTGTAAAATAGAGCCCCTTGCTCTTTTCCAAAATATTTGAGCAGATTATTTTCCAGGTGCAAGCCAGTTCCTTCGGGCAAAGCCACAATTGGAATTCCCGGGTTCATCTGCAGAAATTCTTCCAATCTTTCGTCGCGTGTTTCACCATTAAATCCTTCCATTTTTTTATTTAAATAATGATGAGATATCTGGAAAGGAAATAATCCAAGGGCGTTAAATGATTTTGGTGCGATAATGGGCATATCATTGGTGGTGCCGACTGTAGGGCCAAGAATATTAGAGCCGGCGCTCCATGCAATATAAGGCACGCCGTTATTCACTTTATCACGAATCAAATCCAATAAATTCAAATCATAAATATCATGCAATAACTTAAAAGTATTGCCACCGCCCACCATAATTGCATCGCAATTTTCAATTAATGATTTTGCAGTTTGTGGAAATGCAATTTCAATTTTATGAGGCAGATCTTTTAAAGAATTCATCACATGAAGTCCATACTCCTCATACTTATTATCTGCTGTAGCAAAAGGAATAAAGGCAATATTTATTGGATTGCTGCCGATAAAATTTTTAATAACTGGAAGATTTGTTTCAAGATATTCAGCGTTGCCACAGCGGGAACTGCTGAACGCCACGATTCTTACTAAGGACATGATGAATTGTTATTTTATTAGATGCCTGGATTGTTATTATTGTTTAACAAACCTTCAATTTTGAACTCTCAACTGTCAACTATGAAGAATCGCATTAATTGTTTCCAATTCCTCTTTTGTAAAATCAATATTTTTTATTGCCTCCACTGCATCTGACACCTGTTTTATTTTACTTGCCCCAAGAACCACAGAAGTGATTCTTTTATCTTTTAAAATCCAGGCAAGCGCCATTTGCGCCAGCGACTGGTTTCTGTTTTTAGCAATATCATTTAGTTTTTTTACTTTTTCAAGCACTTCAGGCGTAACCTGTGATTCGGTAATGGCGCCGTTTTCAAGGTGGCGTCCAATTCTCGAATCTTCAGGAATTCCATGCAGATATTTGTTGGTAAGCAGCCCTTGCGCCAACGATGAAAAGGTAATACAACCGACTTTTTCCTGTTCCAAAACATCTAATAATTTATCTTCCACCCAGCGGTCAAACATCGAGTATCGTGCCTGGTGAATCAAACACGGTGTTCCAAGCTGGCGGAGCATATCAATCGCCTTTTTTGCTTCATCTGCTTTATAATTTGAGATGCCAACGTATAACGCCTTTCCTTGCCGAACGATCAAATCCAATGCAGTCATGGTTTCTTCCAAAGGTGTTTCAGGATCAGGGCGGTGATGATAAAAAATATCTACGTAATCTAATCCCATTCTTTTCAAACTTTGATCAAGGCTGCTAACCAAATATTTTTTAGAACCAAAATCACCATAAGGGCCGTTCCACATTTTATAACCGGCTTTCGATGAAATAATCAGTTCATCGCGATACGGTTTAAAGTCTTCTTTAAATAATTTTCCAAATGTTTCCTCAGCAGCGCCAGGAGGCGGCCCGTAATTGTTGGCTAAATCAAAATGAGTAATGCCATTATCAAATGCAGTATGCAATATATTCCGGCAATTCTCCAGGTCGTCAATCTTTCCGAAATTGTGCCATAAG
>JAHEZB010000252.1 GCA_023251285.1 Chitinophagaceae bacterium
AAAAAGTAGTATTTGTATTTTTATTTTAAAAAAAAACTTTGTTAAGTACGATAATTTTTTCTGAAACTAATAATGAGATGAAATTTTTTTTATTGATTTAGAAATCTGATAAATTGATTTTTTTCATCAAAAGAAAAAATAAGTGTTATTTATGTTTTCTGATTTAAATCAAAATCTGAGTAACGAGTAAATTAATGCATTGCACTGGAGAGATCAGCTTTCTTTCCTTTGTTTCCCTTTATCAATAAAACAAAAGGAACGCAAATCAAAAACAGAACGCCGATATAAAGAAACACATCCATGTAAGATAATACCATAGCTTGTTTGGTCACCGAAAAATCCAATGCCTGGTATGCGCTTTTGAGAGCGATATCCGGCGTCATTCCTTTCGCCATAAAACCGTGCTGCATCATGCTTATGTGGTTTTGCACCGTTGGGTTACTTACATCTAAATGGCTTATCAGATTTACGCGGTGAGACATGTTTTCCTGTGCGATATAAGTGGTAATTACGGCTACGCCAAATGATCCGCCGAGTTGTCGCATCATTCCTGTAAAAGCGGCGCCCTCACCTATATGCTGGCCATGCAAGGTAGAAAGCGCGAGAGTAGTAATCGGAATAAATAACATGCTGAGACCAAAACCTCTGAACATGAGAAGCCACCAAAAGGCTTCAGACGGTGTATCAGGCGTCAGTATTTTATATCCCCAAAGGCTGTAAAGAAAAAATATAATGAGGCCTCCGGCTACCAGGTACTGCTGTTTTACCCCACGTTCGAGTAATTTGCCAATAATCGGCATCATAAAAGCAGTGGCAATTCCGGAAGGTATAAAAAGCAATCCTGCATCTTCCGCTGTCCAGCCCAGGGTAGATTGTGTGTATAAAGGGATGATAAATGTAGATCCATATAATCCAAAACCCAAAATAAAAGACAGTATCGTTCCAATGCGCAGATTTCCATTCTTGAGCACGCGTAGCGCTACAATCGGGTTTTTATAAGTCAGTTCACGCCATATAAAAAAGAATATTCCGAAGATAGAAACAACAGATAAAATCGTAATAATATTACTATTGAACCAATCGCCATCATGCCCTTTTTCCAAAACGTATTGCAGCGACCCTACGGCAATTGCGAGCAAAATAATTCCGAGAAAATCGATATTTCTTGTTGCCGTTTTCTCTTTAAATTTCGGGCTTTTTATAAATTGTAACGTTAATAAAGTGGCAACAATTCCAATCGGAATATTGATATAAAAAATGTAAGGCCAGCTAAAATGATCCACGATGTAACCTCCTAATGGCGGTCCAAGAGTCGGTCCGATGATTACGCCCATTCCATAAATCGCCTGTGCCATTCCTCTTTTTTCTATCGGGTAGCTTTCGGTAATAATAGTTTGTGAAGTAACCAATAACGCGCCGCCGCCCAGTCCCTGACAAAAACGAAAAGCCACCAGTTCCCATATTCCGGTAGCATTTCCGCATAAAAATGAAAACACTGTAAAGATCATAATCGAAGCAGCAAAATAATTACGGCGGCCAAATTGCTGCGAAAGCCAGCTTGTCATAGGTACAATAATTACATTACCCACTGCATAGGCAGTTACTACCCATCCGATTTCGGTAAGAGTAGTACCGAGATTGCCTTTCATATCGGTAAGAGCCACATTTACAATCGTCGTATCTACAATTTCAAGTAAGGCACATAATATGGCAGTGATCGTAACAATTACACGTCTTGCGCCATATTCGACCAGAGAATTTTGTTGAATCATATTTTCAGGCTATCCCTTGTAAAAAATTAATTAAGATGTACATCCACATCCACATTCATGCCCGGCCTCAGTCGATTTAGCAACGTATCCGACTTGTCTGTAAATTCAATTTTTACAGGAAGGCGTTGCACTACTTTTACGAAATTTCCACTCGCATTATCGGGAGGCAACAGAGAAAATTTAGCACCGGTTGCCGGAGAGAATGATGAAAGTACCGCATCGAAATCGTGATTTGGAAACGCATCGGCATGTACAATTACTTTCTGTCCTATAGCCATTTTCCGGTATTGCGTTTCTTTGAAGTTGGCTACTACCCACAGATCGTTGCTGTGTACAATATTAAATGTCGATTGACCGGCTTGCAGCAACTGTCCTTCCTGAACATTTACCCTTGAAACTTTTCCACTTTCAGGAGCGGTAAGTACGGTGTACGAAAGTTTCAACTTTGCATCTTCCACTTCTACTTCCCGTTGTTTTACAATCGATTCAGCTACTTCAATCGATTGTGCAGTGGCATTAGATTGGGAAGCAACGACTCCGGTTTGAGTACTGGCTTGTTTTTTTTGTTGCTGTAAAATCTCCAATTGTCTTTCTGCTAATTCCTTTGCCGCCTGGGCCTGTTCAAATTGCTGTTGCGTAATTGAATGATCCTGGATCAGGTTCTGATAACGGTTAAAATCCTGGGTGGCTCTGGTTACATTTACCTGTGCTGCCGCAATTTGTGCATCAATGGTATTCACACCCTGTTTTGAAGTAGCAATGCCTGAACGTGCAGCAGCAGTATTGGCGCGGCTTGCAGCTACATTGCTTTTTGCAGTTGCCAATGCAGCTTCTGCCTGCATCAACGCTATTTTATAATCGCGGTCATCAATAATAAGAAGTGTATCACCTTTGTGAACCTGTTGATTATCTTTTACCCGCACTTCCTTCACATACCCGGAAACACGCGGAATTACCGGAATAATATCTGCCTCAATTTGTGCATCATCAGTTTCTTCATGATGCTTTGCATGGTTATATTTGGTGATGCCAAACCATGCGCCGGCCAATACCATTATGATCAGTATTATTAAAAATACTTTGCTGCGCTTCTTAGGTTCCGGCTGAGTTTTTTCTATAATCTCTGTTTCTTTTTTTGAAGGAAATTCTTCTTGTTCTGATTGCATAAAATGTATTTTCGGCTTTTTAATTTATTGATTGGTTGATAATATTCCGGCCGTTTCCAACAACTTGCTATACGATAACAAAACATCTGCTTTAGCAACAGCCAGGTTTATTTTTGATTGAAGTAATAAAAGATTTGCATCCAAAAGATCCGTCGTATTGACAAGTGCGTTATTATATTTATTCTGTGTGATCCGGTTGTTTTCTTCAGCCTGCATCACCGCTTTTTTATAAACATCAATTTTCCTTTGGTTTAGTAAAAGATTTTCAAAATCACGGTTTATTGAAAGTCTCACGGCATCTGAAAGTTGGGCCTCATTCTCCATAATTTCTTCTTCTCTTGATTTTGCCTGCGCAATTTTTGCTTTTGTTTTCCAAAGAGACGAAAGATTGTATTTCAGGCCTACGCCGATGTTTGCTGCGTTTGTAATCGTAATCAAATGTGGAATATCGGCAGCAATATAACCACCAGTTAAAGCGATTTCCGGTAATTCATCTGCTTTCGCAAGTGATATCGCGGTCGTTGCCGCTTTTCTTCTGAAACCAAGTGCCATAATATCTTTTCTGTTTTGCAAAGCAAGCTGTTCATAATCATCAATTGTTTTTAAAGAAAAAGTTTTATCAAACCCGGTTGAATCTGTTTTTAAAACAGTTGATTCAGGATAACCAATCAACAGATCCATATTGATATTCGTTGTTTTAAGATTGCTTTGCGCATCTAAAAGTGATAATTCAATATTTGATGTTTGCAGTTCTGCTTTCAAAAGATCATTTCTTGCAAGTAAGCCGGTTTCTTCCAAACGGGAGAAAACAGAATCACGATGCTTCGATTGTAATAAATTTTCCTGCACTACGTCAACAGTTACGGATGCTTTATACAAATTGATATAAGCATTGATCGTGTTCAGAATCACCGCTTCTTTATCGTTTTCTGCATCCAGCGACGCTGCCTGCTCCAGATACTTTGCAGATTCAATTCCATAGCGGATTTTGCCTCCTGCATATAAGGGAAGTGTTACGTTGAAAATGCCATACATAGCCTGATTTACATGAGGCATTTGTTTCTGATTTCCGCTCGTATCGCTGCCACCTCCAAGTGCTTTCGTTTTGATGGCAAGATTTGGATTTGCCATATACAAATAAGAGCCGGAAACACTTGCGTTTGGCAGGCGGTTATCCTCTGCCTGTTTTAACACTGCTGCAGCTTCTGCACTCTTTGCCAATGAAGCTTTTAGTGCATGACTATTCTTTATACTGAGATTGATTGTTTCCTGTAATGAAAGCGTTTTTACATCCTGAGATTTAGCGAAAAAGGGAAGAAAATTCAATACTAAAAAAACAAATCCTACCGATAAAATTGAGAAATTTTTTGTATCATTTTTTATGCAACACATGCTCATGTTTTTTATTTAATTTTTATTTTTTCAGTAAATGGGAACGCATCAATTGCTTGGTATGTTCGCTTAATCTCTTTTTTAATTGTTTGTTTTGAAAAGCACGAAACCCTTCTTTTTTATCCAATATTTTTCTACACATCGTGTCGGAAGTGAGTAAATAATGGATCGTTCCAAGCATGGTTGTCAGCGTTAATTCAATATCTACCGGCTTAAACACCCCATCTTTTATGCCATTTTGAATAATCTTTTTCACCTGTTTCATATTTTTTAATAAAATATCACTGATCGCATTTCTCAATTGCGGTCTATGTTCAAGCGATAATTCCCGGTGCAGCAAATGATGGAATTCTGAATTTGAAAATTTTCGTTCAATTGTTTGATCAATAACGATATCCATTTTCTCGATAGGTGTGAGTTTTGTATTATTGACAAGTTCTGTAAAAATTCCCTGCAGGAAGGAAGCACGGTATTCTACTACGCTTTCAAATAATTTTTCTTTGGAAACAAAATAGTAATTGATCATGGCAACATTTA
>JAHEZB010000253.1 GCA_023251285.1 Chitinophagaceae bacterium
TATAAGTAGTTAACACATATTCCATTCTTTCTACCTGTTTCCTGGTAAACATGCTATAGCAGGCATCAAGTGTGTAATCCATGAAATCCTGGTATAAGATTCCCGGGGGTGTTGAGGTACATTGATCAGTGACAACCGTTCCTGCCGGGCAGTTTGTGGTAGCAACCGCCTGGTTAGGTGTATCTCCAATATCTTTGGGAGTATTTCCCTGCCCGGGAGGATTATATAAGGTAAGCGGTAAAGTATAAGTAGAACCTTCGACTGTCAGCGCACGGAAATCATCACCTGCACATTTATTGCTATCATTTTCATCATCACCCCAAATATGAAAGAGTCCGAAATAATGGCCCATTTCATGCACGATAGTACGGGCTTTATTATAGCTTGAAGCATTGCAGGTACTGACACCAAAACCGAGAATATTACAAAAAATGCCATCGTCTGCCGGAACGCCACTGCCCGGAATTTGCGTATAACCCAATGTGCCATCATTGTTCGCAATATTTCCTACCCATACATTTATGTAAGAATTGGGATCCCAGGCATCAGCGCCTCCTAATGAAGCCCTTTTTATAGAATCAGTTACATTATTAGGATTGCCGGTTGTGGAGCTTGTTACTCGCTCAATTCCATTAGTAAGCGCTCCGGAAGGAGTTCTCTTTGCTATTACGAATTGAATCATCGAATGTCCCCTGATAGCCTGGAAAGCGGGAGGGATGTTGGTACTATCTGCATTTGTTCCTGCAAAATCAGCATTCAAGGCAGCGAGCTGCGATTGTACTACTTCTTCTGTAATCACGTATGGATTGGGAAGAACAATATGAAATACAACCGGTACATAAACAACACTTTCCAAACGTTTGGCAACACGCAATGAGTTTTTAGCGGGAATTTCTCTTGATAATTTTTCAGCCAATAATTTTCTTTCCGGAAATTTCTTAAAAAGCATATCCACCCTTTCCATCGTAGCACACCGGTTGAATTGTGTTACCGTTTTTGATGGAGGTGTAACAGGAATTTGCTGCGAAAAAGAATTAGAAAATATTAAAAATAACGTACAGATATTTAGAAAAACTTTTTTCAAGGGATTTTATTTTTAACAGATTTAGAATGCCGGCAAAACGGCTATTTTCAGTTTGCAAATTAGTTATTTAACCTGAAATGTAAATTTGTAAAAAAGATTTTATTAATTCGCTTATCTTTCAAAATATTTTAAAACTACCTGCATTTTAATAATATAGAAGATTGGATTTTAGTCAAAAATTATTTTTAAACAAACCTTTTAATAAAATAAAATTAAATGAACAACATCAGGTTCCGTTTGATTGTAATGAATTTTTTACAGTTTTTTATCTGGGGTTCGTGGCTTATTACCATCGGCGCTTATTGGTTCCAGACAAAACACTGGTCCGGTACCGAATTCGGTGCCATATTTTCGACCATGGGAATTGCTTCTCTTTTTATGCCTTCCATTGCCGGAATTATTGCAGACAAATGGGTGAATGCTGAAAAATTATATGCAATTTTCCAGATCTGCGGCGCTATTGTGCTTTTTACCATCCCAATGATCAATGATCCGTTTACGATGTTTTGGGTAATGCTGCTGAACATGATGTTTTATATGCCCACCATTTCCTTGTCAATTGCGGTAGCTTATTCGGCTTTAAAAAGAGATGGCAAAGATGTGGTAACAGATTACCCACCAATCAGAGTTTGGGGAACAATTGGATTCATTGTAGCCCTTTGGGTAGTAAGTTTGTTGCATATTGAAACCACGGCTGAACAATTTTATGTCGCATCAGGCGCTTCTTTGGTGTTAGGATTATATGCTTTCACTTTGCCAAAATGCCCGCCTTTATTGCGATCTGCAGAAAAGACGTCTTTGATTGACGCATTAGGGCTAAATTCTTTTCGGTTACTTAAAAACAGGAAAATGGCTATCTTTTTTCTTTTTGCCATGTTACTTGGTGCCGCGCTTCAATTGACAAATGCTTATGGAGATACCTTTCTTCACGACTTCGCAAATGTAGAAAAATATAAAGGCCTGATCGCGGTGAAATATCCGGCAATTATCATGAGTATTTCGCAAATTTCTGAAACACTTTTTATCCTCGCGATTCCTTTTTTCTTAAAAAGATTCGGAATAAAAAAAGTTATGCTCATTAGTATGTTGGCGTGGTTTCTCCGTTTCGGATTATTCGCCTATGGAAATCCGGGAGATGGCCTTTGGATGATCATACTTTCGTGCATTGTGTATGGAATGGCTTTCGATTTTTTCAATATTTCCGGTTCTCTTTTTGTTGAATCTCAAAGCGACCCTTCTATCAGAGCAAGTGCACAAGGGCTTTTTATGATGATGACAAATGGAGTAGGAGCGGTGTTGGGAAGTTCTATCAGCGGAATTGTGATTGATCAGTTTTTTACTTATTCCGACAAAAGCAAAGATTGGCCCGGCATCTGGATTTCTTTTTCTTTGTATGCACTGGTCGTGGCCATTTTATTCTTAATTCTTTTTAAACATAAACATGTTCCTGAACTGATCCAAAAAAAATTACACCAGCCAAATAAAATGATCATTGAAGAAAAATAGGAACAACCGGCAATTTGCCAATAAAAGTTGCGTTATTAAATAGGTTTTTCAATTATTTATTGCTTTGCCGTCAACTATTTTTTGCAGCGTAAATACTTAAATTCCTACCTTCAATTTTTTTTAAATAAAATATAATAATGAATCTGGCGCCCTATATAGATCATACTTTATTAAAACAAACGACCACACTTTCTGAAGTTCAGAATTTATGCAATGAAGCAATGGAATACAAATTTGCGGCGGTTTGCATTCCACCGTTGTATGTAAAAAAAGCTAAAGAATTTTTAAGTGATTCGGGAATAAAAGTGGCTACTGTTATTGGATTTCCTTTAGGGTATTGTGCTATAGAAGCGAAAGTTGCTGAAATTGTTTTAGCAATTGTTGATGGTGCAGATGAACTGGATGTAGTTGTGAATATTTCTGCAATAAAAAATGGAGACTGGACTTTTATAGCCAATGAGATCAATACCATCATGCCTATTATAAAAAGCAAGAATAAAGTAATAAAAGTGATCATTGAAAGTGGTGTGCTTACTGATGATGAAATTATTAAATGCTGCGATATTTATGGAGCAGCAGGAGTAGATTTTGTAAAAACTTCTACCGGTTTTGCTGCGAAAGGGGCATCCATTCATGCAGTTGAATTGATCAGGAGGCATCTAGCTGATTCAGTAAAAATAAAAGCAAGCGGAGGAATAAAATCATATTCCTTTGCAAAAGAATTAATCAATGCCGGTGCTGCCCGACTCGGTTGCAGTGCAGGTGTGGAAATTATCAAAGAAAGTGAGGAAAGAAAGGGGTAATCAACATTTGGAGATCCGCATAAAACCGTCAGAAAGTTCAGAAAGTCTGGATAGTTACAAGGTTCATAAAAGTCAAAAGAACAGTCTATCTTTAATGTTCCATAATTTTACAAAATGAAAAAGACCGCTGCTATTTTGAGTTTATTTTTATGTGTATCGTTTTATATAAATGCGCAAGATCCCCATTTCTCCCAGTTTTTTGCTTCCCCGCTTACATTAAATCCTGCATTCACCGGCAAATTTGATGGAACTTTGCGTGTTGCAGGTAATTACCGGAATCAATGGCCCGCATTTAATAATGTATATACAACTTCTACTTTAAGTGTTGACTTTGATATTTTAAAAAATAAATTGCCGGATTATGATCGTTGGGGAATCGGCGTTCTTGCACTTACCGATAAAGCTGGAAGCGGAGTTCTTACCAATAATTATTTAGCCTTATCTACTTCTTATTCCAAAGCTTTGGACGAAGATGGTTTCAAACAGATAGCGGTAGGTTTTCAAGGTACTTACGGTCAAAAACGGCTTGACAGGACTAAACTTTATTTTGAAGATCAGCTGACGCCCTTTGGCTTCACCGGAGTTACACAGGAAACTTTTAATGGTGATAATTTAAACATCAATTACCTGGATGTAAATGCCGGATTATTATTTTCCGCTTCTACAGACGAATCGAATAATTTTTATGTAGGTGCTTCCGTCTACCATATTAACCGGCCACATGAAAGTTTTATGGGGGCAAATTGGAATATCGCTTCACGAACTACAATAAGCGCTGGTGGCTATTTCCCTGTTTCAGATATCCTTACTTTTCATACCAGTGGTATTTATCAATACCAGGCCGGATCTACAGAAACAGTGGTAGGAGGAGCTTTGGCAGCACAGGTAGGAGATGATCAGAATGAAAATCCAACAAATGTATATGCCGGATTGTGGTACCGCCTGAATGACGCTGCCATTCCATATGTGGGTTTAGAATTTTCAGGATTAAGGATAGGTGCTACTTACGATATAAATGTTTCCAGCCTGAAGGCAGGGTCACAAAGCAGGGGTGGTATGGAACTTTCATTAATCTATGTAAAAAAACCTGCCGGATTTAAAGGAATTCCTTGTCCGAAGTTTTGATTTATCTATTCCCGTAATTTCATTATTTTTTCAAAAGAAGATAAAAAATTTGGTATCAAAACTACCGAAGATTATCTTTGCCGTCCTTTAAACAGAATGGCGCGTTGGTCAAGGGGTTAAGACGCCTCCCTTTCACGGAGGAATCACGGGTTCGAATCCCGTACGTGCTACAAGAAGACAAATAAATAAAAGCCTTGATTATGATCTTTCAAGGCTTTTATTTATTTGTGAACCGTCGTTTTTTATTTTCAATCAGAAGATGGTGTAGAATAATAATTTATTCAATCATCTTATTTTACCAGCTGCTTAGAACCTACTACTGTGTAGTTT
>JAHEZB010000005.1 GCA_023251285.1 Chitinophagaceae bacterium
TTTATAAAGTTACCGTGGTGCAGCCTGCTGTGGATGTAGTGATTAATGAAACAAGTTTTGGAAAAAATACAGGTATAACAGTTACGCCGACAGGATTTACAAATGGATAATTTGATTGCAGATAGTATAAAGAATGTTCCGCACCTGGCGGCCTTCGATGAGTTGGCCGCGAATCGCCTGGACGGAATAGATATTTCACCGGTGCTGATCAATTTAATTGATACGGTACCGGCTTCGGCTTTACCTGCTTTGGCTGAACAGTTTGATGTGCTGGGTTTTAAAGGATATAAGTTTGCTAATACTGAAAGTGATAAACGTGATCTGATAAAAAGAGCGGTAGAGCTGCACCGGTATAAAGGTACTCCCTGGGCGATCAAAGAATCTTTGAAATCAATAAACATTATGGATGCTACCATCCTTGAAGGGATTTTTCATTTTGTCTATAATGGTTTGTATGTATATGACGGATCAGCATCTTATGGAGAGGTTCAGTGGCCGCAATTCCGGGTGTTAGTTGATGCGTCATCTCTTAGTTTGGTTAACATGGCATTATACCGTGATATTATCATTCTTGTGGAGGAATACAAAAATGTACGGTCCCACCTGGTTGATATATCATTCAAAATAAATTTAAACGACAGCTCACTGGTCAGCGAATATTTCCTTTCAAACAATCCGATCGAAGCTGAATTACTTGGTACCGGTGGAACATATTATTCCGCTAACTCCATATACAATGGGTTTTATAAATACAACAAAGTACAGGATGAATTAATCATAAATATTTTACCATAATGAAAACAGAGAACTTAAAAGTAAAAGGAAGGTTTGAAATGCGCACGTTTAAAGACGGTGTATTGATCGATACATACATCGATAACAATTTAGTAGTTGCTGCAGGCCGTAATGCTGTTGCTGAATTATTAGGCAATACATCGCCGAATAAATTTATTACTGAAATAAAATTTGGGGAGGAAGGCACACCGCCTTCATCACTTGACACCGGAGTTTTAAATCCATTTACAAAAGCTGTTACTGCAGTTTCTTATCCGGCAATAGGAGAAGTGAAATTCGACTGGACCCTGGAGCTTGCAGAAAACAATGGTGTAACAATAAAAGAGTATGGACTGTTTTGCAGCGATGGTACCATGTTCGCCCGCAAGACCGGCACTGATGTAGTAAAAACAAATTTGATCCGCTTAGAGGGATCCTGGACAATATTATTTTAAACTTAAAAACACAAAAACAAAATGGCAAATTTAACTGAAGACGGATCATCTTATGAAGTCGGTATCTATCAATTAGAACGCGCTGATCCAATAGATGCCGGTATCGGTGGTAATGGCATCGCTAACCTGCAGGCTCTAAAACTGGCAAACAGGACCGCGTATTTAAAAATACACGTAGATGCACTCGAAGTGCTGAGAGATCGCGGACCTGTAGTGCGGGAGGTGGTAACGCTAAGTGCTGATACTACACTGGTTCGTGCAACGCACATGGGAAAATTAATTGAGTGCAGCGGTTTTATTTTGACGCTTCCTCTTACTGCAGGAATGGTTGAAGGTGATCTTTTCGCATTCAGAGCGGCATTGACTGCATCTGTTACGATCAGAAAAAATACAGCACAAACAATACCTGATGCTGTATTGTACGGTTACGCAGCTGATGATATCGTTTTGCAACCTGGTGAACAAGTTGTGTTGATTTGGAAAGCCGGTGTCTGGAAAATTTTGTCTTTTTCTCAGTTTACAATTTCATCGCCTGTAGGAACAGTGGCTGCTTTTGCATCTGCGAATGTTCCAACCGGCTGGGTTAAATGTAACGGAGCATCATTGGATAGAACAACTTATGCAAGGTTGTTTGCAAACATAGGAATATTGTATGGAACAGCGGATGGATCACATTTTAATGTTCCGGATCTACGTGGTGAGTTTGTTCGTGGATGGGATGATGGCCGTGGTGTGGACACTGGCCGTGCAATTGCAACCGCACAAAGTGATTTGTTTAAGGCGCATTCGCATACCTGGTTTAACTTCTTTATGTCAGGCGGTGGAGCCACCGGTTTCCCCGGAGGAAGTGCTCATGCTGGAATAGACACAACAAGTTCTACCGGTGGAGCAGAAACACGTCCGCGTAACGTGGCCATGATGTATTGTATTAAATATTAAAAGTATGAGCAATAAAAAAGTTTTGCTGCATGAAGGTCGGCTCGTAGTTTACTGCTACGATGCCGACTCTTTTGAATACACCGGGAAGGATATCGCAGATACTTCTCCGCTGGATCCTGATGAGTTTTTAATACCGGCAAATTCAACTGCAGTAAAACCACCTGAAGTAAAAAAAGGAAAGGTGCTTGTGTTTAATGGTAAGAAATGGGGCTATACTGAATTAAAAAAATCAAAACAATACAACGTGCTTTCTATTCATGCCAGGGAACACAGAAATACTTTGCTGGCACAAAGCGATTGGACTCAGGGCCTTGATGTTCCTGAATATGTTGATCGTAAAGCATGGAGAAGATATCGGCAGGAGTTGCGTGATATCACAACGCATCCGGAATTCCCTTTAAATTTCACTTTCCCCGATCAACCAAAAAATAAAAAGAATGGCAAGAATTGAAAATTATTTTCCGAAAGTAATTGTATATGCCGGTGGATATGTAAATGATCCAACAGACAGAGGTGGTGCAACTAAATACGATGTAACGTTGGAAACCTGGAGAAACATGGGTCACGATAAAGATGGCGATGGCGATATCGATGCAAATGATATCAAGCTACTAACACCCGATGATGCAATGATGGTTATGAAGGTAGGATATTGGGACCGGTGGAGAGCTGATGCTATAAAAAACCAATCTATCGCAGAGAGCCTGGTTGAATGGGTTTGGGGCTCAGGTAAGTGGGGAGTTGTAATTCCACAAAGAGTGCTTGGTGTAAGTGATGATGGCCGTGTTGGAATGCAAACAATTACTGCAGTTAATAATTCTGATCCAAAGGATCTGCATGAAAAAATAAGGTTGGCAAAATTAAAATTTATCAATGATCTTGTGGGCAAGTCGATTGCTGATTATAAATTTTCTCATCCACAAGCAACAGAAGCAGATCTATTGAAATACACACAGAAAAGATTTTTAAAGGGCTGGACCAGGCGCATTAATGAATTTGTTTTTATAGCATAAAGCATTATCGTGTAAAGCAGCGATTACAAGGGCTGTGTGCCTTCATAGCGTAGCGGTTCTACGTGTATTAGCGAACCACATGATAAACAAAAAGGCGGTGTAAACCGCCTTTTCTGTTAGCATCTCAGTTGGGACTGAAATATATTTTAATCTGCTGCTGCTTTTCCAGTTGTGTTAAAGCATCCCGTTGTTTTTTAATTGTTTCTTTGTGGCTCTTCAATTCGTTTTTTAATGCATTCACCACTATGCACTTTTTACAAATCACATTCATGACGGTTTTAAAATATCAGCGTGGGCTCCCAGCTATACCCACGCTTGTTGACGTACCGCGAAGCACGTACTGCACATGAATAAGCCTGCCCACGCCTTTGACGTGAGCGTTCGACTTATTCTTGCGCAGTATTAAATTCGCGGTTTTCAACAAACAAGAATTAGCTAACGCTATTTTTATATCATTAAATCAAAAAGCCCTTCTGCTTTAAGCAATTCTTCGTTCCTGGCTCCTCGCCAGGACACCTTTCTTGCAATACAATGCTATAGCATTTTTTTTGAATTACAATGGACAAAGGTGTTGCGGAATTCGACCCGAAGGGATCACTTATCCTTATTGACTTTTTTTGCTTTTACTGTATCTTTTGCCTCTACTTTCAGCTGAGGCTCCAACTGCCTTTGAAGGCTTTTTATCGCTAAAGCCTGCGCTCTGATAGTTTCTTTTTGTGCTTTTATGGTTCCTCTCAACGACTCAATCAATGCTTTTGATTTCACTAATTCGTTCTCGGTTGTAGGCTCCTCAATTTTTATTTCACCCTTACCATCAAACAAATAGGCCCTGGGAATACGAAATATATCATGGATCCTTTGCTTTAATTCATTAGTTACGGCACGTTTTCCTAGCCGCATTTTCGACAAAGAGGACTTATCATAGTCTAATTTGTGGGCAAAATCGGTGTCATTTTTAACCTTTCCGGCATAAATTAGAAAAGTTATTACCTGCTCAATCCTTTGTCTTTCGGGTATCATAGCGTAATTAACAATTTATTGTTAATAATTGAATGAAATACACGTGTGGACATTTGCCCACAAATGTCCATTTTTGTCGGACAAATCTGTCTATCAAATATAACTATAAATATAAAATGGCACCAATAACAACTGAATTAACTCTGACTCCTGAAGCGGTAGAAGCTATAAAAGAAAGTCAGGATTGCAGAAATCGTTTGGCTTTTAAAATGAAACGTTCTTCCAGGACCATTGACCGGTACCTGGCTGAGTCACCGGTGAATATTTTTTTAACTACTGCTCAAGCGTTGGAAATTATATCAGAAGAAACCGGAATTGCAAAATCAAAACTTTTAACAAAACAATAGAACATGAATTTATCCTACTTGAAAATGTGCCGGGCAAAAATTGAAACGGAAAAAGCCAAGCAGAAAAAAGCAGTAATCCGTGACAGTAAAATGCGCCTGAAGTTTATTCGGGCAAAAATGGCCGGAGGTCTATTCGATATTCATTCGATGTCATACACTTTCACTACTTGTCCAGGACGTGTGTATTTGGCTAACAAATTCTATAAAAACTAACACATGGCATCACAGGGACTCAACTCGCCTTTCTTACTGAATGTTTCATATCGTAACAGTGAATTGACTGTTGAATTCAAAGGTGGTAAACGATATCGCTACAACCATGTTCCGCCATCGGAATATACTAAGATGATCATGTCATCTACACCAGGTACTTACTATACTCAAAATATAAAAGGAAAATATCAAGGTAAACCACTAATGAAAAATCAAGCATGAGAAAATTTTTAGCGATCTGTTCAGGACTTAGAAGTACTGGCCGATTAAATTGTAAAACAGTTAACGGATATCTTTCTTATATGCGCTTCGAAAGCAATCCGGATAAGTACTATCCAATAGAGTTAGTAAAGTTTCCTGAACAATTAATTCCTGCTGTACTTATTCAATTTTAATAAAATCCAATATGATAGATCACAAAACAGATTACTGTAAAATCGTTACCACGGATGCCGCTACAAAAAAAGCATCCTTTGACACGATAGCCTGGATGGGTCTGCAGTGCGCTGAACGGCTAGTGAATGAGCCGATTCTTGAAGTAAGGAAATATAAAGCGGAACTCCCGGAATGCAGGATTGTGCAGTTGTGATGTGCAGCAGGAGAGTTTTGTTTAGCATTCCCCGCAAAATTTTAGAACCTGTAAAAGCCCCTGTACACAAATGGTAGAAATGTTTTTAGCACTTGGAGCAATCTGCGCAGGGCTGTGTCTTATGGAAGCCCTGGGACGAATTCTTAAATATTTATTCAAAAATGACAATCCTAGAAATCGCAATCGCAGAGTTAATTAAAAGAGGAATGGATGAAACTTTTGCAGCTGAGTTTGCAAAGGATCTGTTCATTGGTTTTCCATTGGAGGTAGCAGAATTGTACGCACGCCAAAAGTGGAAAGAAGGGTGTGTGGCGCAACGTGATGTTTGCCATAACACCAAGATACTGTTGAAGTATGATAACCTGGGACTGGAGCTTACAAAAGCGATTCGTACGGAAGTTAAAAACGCACATACACCATCTTTCAAATGCTAACATTCGGACGGCTCATAACAGTTAATTCAGATAAAAAGCCAAAGCAATTTATTAAAGGAGATCAGTTGACTCCGCAGTATTTATTTGAATTGGGAATGTGTTTGTGTAATCGTTGTGGAAAGCTGCATTGTGTTGATTACGCTTATTGCAATGACTGCTGCAGGGAGATTATAATTTTTTTAATACCGGGTGAAAAACCTGATGATGCAAAGATCAATGATTTAGTGACTGACTGGAGAAAGAGAACAGGGAAGTAATATTTATGAAACACACTTATGAGTAAAAAGATTGATTTTGCTACAATAAAAAACAATGCTGATATCGTTGAGGTAATTGGGCGGTTCGTGAAGTTGGCCCAAGTCGGTCCTCACTTTATAGGCATTTGTCCATTCCATAATGAAGATACAGGTTCATTCAAAGTAACACCGAAGAAAAATATTTTTAAATGCTTCGGTTGTGGTAAGGGTGGCGATGTGTTTGATTTCATGGAGTTGCGCGGAATGACAAAGAAAGAAGCCACATTGTATATCGGTGATCCAAACAACACAGCAGCTGTTCCGCATGGTGGTGAGAAAGAAACGAAAGTAAAAAAAGAGAAAGCGGAATCGAAGTGGAAACAAGTACTGCCAGCTGTTAAAGTTGATGGTATGTATAAACACCGGTATCACGGAGAGCCGAATGCAACCTGGGATTATTTTGATAGGAACGGTGTATTGATGGGCTGTGTGTGCCGGTTTGATCTTCCAAAGAAAAAAGAAGTACTGCCACTGATCTATGCAACTGATGGGAAAATAAAAAAATGGCAATACCTGGGCTTTGATAAACCACGCCCGCTTTACAATTTACATCTGTTAGAAAAAGAGCCGACAAAATCTGTGATTGTTGTTGAAGGAGAAAAGACAGCTGAAGCAGCAATGAAGCTGTATCCAAAAACAAATGTAACAACATGGATGGGTGGAGCTCAGGGAGTGAAACATACTGACTGGCTTCCTTTGCTGGGACGAATTGTTGTGCTGTGGCCGGACAATGACGGGCCTGGCTTTGATGCAATGCAGGATGTTTATGATATCGTTAAAACATTAGCTGAAGTAAAGTGGGTAGTTAATCCTGCAGATGCTGAAAAAGGGTGGGACGTTGCAGATTCTTCCTGGACTCCGGAAGAAGCAAAAAAATATTCATCAAAAAATATTATACCGGTACCACCGCGTGAATCAAAAGCGTTGTATATCCCTGCTGATGTAATTAAGCCAGCGCAGAGTGTTTTAAGCGCAGAGGATATCGCAGAGATACAACAAGAAGAGGCAGTGATAAGATCTGTTCTTGATGTTGTGAATAATCCTCCAACACCTCCGAATGAAGATGATCCGGATGGATTTCCGTTGATGGGTACAGAGCACTTCAGAATGCTTGGTGCAAGGAAAGAAGGCAACGGCATGATGTTTAATTTTTATGCCTACAGTTCAAAAACTGTTATCGGCCTCACTCCTTCCTCGATGACAAAAAACAATTTGATGCAGCTGGCACCATTTAACTGGTGGAAGAATTCTTTTGGTGATGGCAAAGGATCCATTTCGGTTGATCGCGCAGCAAATTACCTGATCAACAAAAGTGCTGAGATGGGAACATTCAGCGATAAGTGGTTGCGTGGCCGTGGAGCATGGGTAGATGAAAAACGTGTAGTGATCCATGCCGGGGATAAATTATTTATCAATGGAAAAGAAACTGCGCTTTCAAAATATCAATCAAAATATATTTATGAAGTTGGTGAGCCGATGGGCTTTTCGGTTGAAGATCCTTTGATTGAAAAAGATGCATCTCAACTGTTGGATCTGTTGAAATTACTTAATTGGGAGCGATCAATTAGTGCATACTTATTAGCCGGCTGGTGCATTGTTGCACCTATTTGCGGAGCGTTGAACTGGAGGCCGCATATATGGTTAACCGGTTCTGCCGGTACCGGGAAGACCTGGGTATTCCAAAAAATACTTCAGCTGCTATTAGGTGAAACCGGATTGAAAGTGGAAGGTGAAACATCGGAAGCAGGGTTGCGACAAATGCTTGGCCACGATTCATTACCGGTTGTGTTTGATGAAGCAGAGGGTGAAGATAGAAAAGCGCAGGACCGTATGCAATCGGTACTCGCATTGATGCGTGCCGCTTCTGCAAGCAATGGTGGAGTAATTGCAAAAGGTAGTGCAGGCGGATCTGCTAAAACATATCGTATCAGATCCTGTTTTGCTTTCGCATCGATATCCGTTCAAGTCGCACAGCAGTCCGACCGCACACGCGTTACAGTATTGGGTTTAATAAAAGCGCGTGGAACGGATGTCGATAAGAAATGGCAACACCTTCAGGCTTGTTATAATGATCTGATCACTGAAGACTACTGCATTAAATTACGATCGCGCACCATCGCATTGTTACCTACTATCCTAACTAATATAAAAACATTTAGCAATGCAGCAGCTGCTGTGATCGGAGAACAACGTGCAGGTGACCAGGTGGGTGTATTGCTTGCCGGCGCTTACAGTTTGGTGAGCGATAAAGTAATTGATTATCAATCAGCTGTTAGATGGGTTGCTGATAAAGACTGGAGCGAAGAAAAAGGACACGGTGCAACGAGCGATGAAATTGCATTGGTACATCATTTATTTGATCAGATGATCAGAATTGAAACTCAATACGCAACACGTGAACGCACACTTGGTGAACTTGTATCGACCGCTTTGTTATTGAGAATGGAATGGGATATCGGTTGTGATCACGCAAATGAAAGAATAAAACGAAACGGTATTAAGGTTGAAGGGGAATTCATTTACATCAGCAACAGCGCTGATTGGATTAAAAAAACATTAGCCGGCACCGCATGGGCCAGGAACCATAATAAAATACTTATGCGTTTGCCAACTGCTGAAAGTGTTGATTCCGCACGCTTCTCATCCGTTACAACACGGGCCGTAAAATTTCACAAGGATCTGATGTTTAAAGATGTGATACCGGATACGAAGCCTCCGGACCCGCCTCCGGAAAATGCAATCGTTGCTAATTCGAACCTCATAGGACAAGATACACAGTCGCAAATTGATTATAACAATCCTTAAAACAAAACAAATATGAAATTAAAAAAAATGGAATTCACGGTGGCTCACATGAAAAAGGGTGCAGCACCAGCTATCAGAGTAACAAAAGGAGGCGTATTCTCTTTTAATAAAGGTTTATCCGAACACCTAAAACTTAATGCCGGTACCGGTGTTGATTTCTTCCAGGATGAAGAAGTACCACGCGACTGGTACATTAAGCTGAGCGAGAAATCGCAAAATAAAGTAAGAAGAAAAGAACCTTCAAAAGGATATCTGTTCAACAACGCAGGCCTTGCAGGAGCATTCCTTACAAGCATTGATGCTATTGATGATTCAAAATCATTTAAGGTGGCCACAGTTCCGGAGAAAGTAGGAAAGGAATTTTACTACGCAATATTAATCGGTTTACCTGAATAACTATGCTGATATACATCGCAGGAAAAGTGACGGATCTTCCGGAACACATCTACAAAAGAAAATTTGATAATGCAGAACATGGATTGCTGTTATTGAAATTCAGAGTTGTTAATCCATTGAAGTTACCACACAACCATGATAAATCGTGGAAGGAATATTTGAGAGAGGATCTGAAGGCTCTGAAAAAATGTGATGGCGCGTTCATGCTATACAACTGGAAAGACAGTCGCGGAGCCTTAATTGAGCATTGGTTCGCCAAGCGTTACAACAAGACAATTATTTATCAACCCAATTATATATCATACAAATGAAAGTAAAAATAACTGCAGTAGGACACCTGGGCCGTGAGTGTTCAGTTAAAATAATCAACGGTGTAAATGCGATCAGCTTTTCGATGGCTGTAACGGAAAAGTATAAAAACAAAGAAGGTGTACTGATCGATAACACCACCTGGTTAGAATGTACGCTATGGAGAAAGCCTGAGCATAGCACCGTAGCACAATACTTAAAGAAAGGTCAGCTGGTAATGGTTGAAGGCCGTCCGGAAGTTAAAGCCTATAAAAGCAGAGAAGGTGAAGCACGCGCTTCCTTAACGATTCGCATTGATGAATTGTTATTGCTAGGCGGTTCTAAATCTGCTGCACCTGGTGCGGAAGGTTTAGCAACTGCGGCAGATAATCCAGGAGGCGCTGACTTTGTACCAAAAACAAATACACCGGAAGAAGATCTTCCATTCTAAATAACATTTTAAAAACTATATGAAACACATGGAAAAAGAAACACGAGAAATATTGCTTCAATGCAAGTTAGGTAAGAACAGCATAGCTGCTCCCCAAATTGATAAAGTGGAATTACGCACAGCGGTATTCGAAAAACTTGAATCGATCGGTGGTACCTGGAAAGGCGGCCGTTCAAATGAATTTGATTTTAAAGAAGATCCTGCAGCTGCTTGGAGAAAATTAATTGCGGACCATTCCGATATCGCGGATGAAACTTTATGTACAAAGTGCAAAGATAAATTAACTACTGCAGAGAAAATGACCGTGTTCCCTTATACGGAAGATGAAGTGATCTGCGATGCGTGTAATGCTGCGTTGGTTAAAAGTGAAACTGCTGCAGAAGCTCCATTTGAATCAACACCGGATCTGCTTGCTGATAAAATGGTAAAGCTGGCAGAGATTGATATGAGCAATACTGTTGCTGATCCATGTGCAGGAAAAGGGAATATTGCAAAGGCAATTAATCGAATTAAAAAAGTTGATACAGTTTTCTGTTATGAACTAGATCCGGCAAACCACAAGCGTTTAAAGAAGGTTCCGAATGTAGGTTTTGTACGCGCTGATTTTTTGGATCCTTCTTATCCCTGGGAGCATTTTGATAAGATCATTGCACACCCTCCTCTTTCAGAGAATCATGATATCTATCTAATCCATGAAATGTATCAGCGTTTAGAAAAAGGCGGACGCATTGTTACGCTTGCCGGTAAGGATTGGCAAACAGCTAAAAGTTATCCGGCTGCTCACTTCCGGGTGTGGTTGGTAGAAATAGGAGCCAAGGTGATCGAAGTGCCTGCAGAGGAGTTGGTAGAGATCGAATGCACTACACCATTTGTAATCATTGTAATCAATAAATAATTATGGAAATAAAAGAGATAATAAAATTAGTGGTTGACACTTTAGAAGTGAACAGCCCTGCTGACTTGGAGTTATTGGTCCTTCCTCACGGACGTATTGAACACATGGATGCCCGGAGTATCATTTTAAAAATTACAGAGATTGATGAGCACCATATATATGATGTCTGTAAGGAGTTTGGGTGTACAATAGATATGGGTATTTACGCATTGGATCGCTTTCATAAGCAGATTCATACACATAGGCAGTTGAACAGCAAGTTTGAAGAGTGCCTGAATAAATATTTAGAACAGGAAAACATAACAATTTAAAAACAGCTGCAGACTGAATTCTGCGATAAATAAAAAAATAAAATAAAATGGATGTAACACTTCAATTAAACACAAATGCTTTTACGATAATGCTTATCGTGATTATTTATCTCTTATCGGTACTCTTCACTCGACTTATAGAAAAGAAAAGTACTGTGAAAATTTGGTGGGAATGGGTTCCTGTGCTAAATACAATTGCTTCTACTTTCATTGCTATTGTAGCATTGGTATTATGGATTATTGATTTGGTTAAAAAGAAAAATTAACAACAGCTGCAGACTGATTTCTGCAATAATAAAAACCTAAATAAATGCCAAGAACAAAAGGAAGTACTAACAAAAATAAACCGGCTGCTCCGGTTAAATCGAAACATGATCCGGTTGATCATCCATCACATTACACTGATGGTAAAATTGAAGTGATCGATTTTATTGAGGATAAGAAATTAGGATATCACCTGGGCTGTGTAGTTAAATACGTTGCACGTGCCGGTAAAAAAGATCCTGCAAAAACAATTGAGGATTTAAAAAAAGCAGCCTGGTACCTGGCTCGCCAAATTAAGAACCTGGAAAAAGTAAAGTAATAATCAGCGGTCCCGCATAATTGCGGGGCTGCTTAATAAATTAACCATGAGCGATATCATATTAACATTCGGGCCTGAAGAGTTTAAAGCAACCTCTGAATACATTGAAGGAATTAAGCAGACAATGATTGCACAGATTAAAATGATGCGTAAGGTAATGCCTTACTCTGTAGATCTGTGGTATTGTGGATCCTGCAAAATTGGTGATACCAGGTCATCTAACAATCTAAGTTTTCAATACGCAGGAAAGGATGATGCGAAGATGATGAAAGCGCGTGGCCAGGTGTATGTGGAAGTACAATTTGAAAAAGTAAAAAATGAAAAAACTAGATAAAGAAATTAAAAGAAAGCTCATCCGGTATGTCCGCGCAGAGCATTCAATATGCACGCTGTCCAGGACTATTATGCTGGGGGGGGGGTAAACCGCCTTAGTGATGTTGATGTGATCACACAGGACAGAATTCGCGTGCTGATGACAAAAGAAAATTACAGAGTGTATTCACAACCAACATTATTCTAACCCTTAAAAAATACAATATGAAAACAACACAACAACCATTGGAAATGACCATCAGGAACGGAACTCTTTTTATAAACGAAAATATTCAGATTGAGTTTGCTGAAGCATTTTTGAAATTGCCTGAGCAGGCAAAAGATAGTTATGAATTTCATTCGGATAAAACACCGGTGAAAAAAGAAAAATTAGTATTGGCTGCTGCTGCTCCTGAAAAAAATAAAATAAAAAAAGCAGAAGAGAAAAAGGCGAAGAAAAACGAGCCTAAGAAAGCAAGAATTGCGCCCGTTGTAAATGCCGGGCAGAATGCAGCGGTTAAACAAATGATCACTGAATACTTACAGAAAAATGGTCCGAAAGATATTTCCGATATCCTGGCACACGTGCAGGAAACATATCCGGAGATCACAAAAAGTTACATCAAAAATATTTTTTACAACGGCAAAAAAGATGGAAGCATTCTTAATCCGGACCGTGGAATGTATTCTGTTCCAAAAGGAAAATCTATTTCAAAAATAGTGGGTGTTGAAATTGTAAAAGGTGGTTTGCCGCCAATGAAAGCCCCTGCATCAGTGGTAGCTCCTGAAGTGGAAGAGGAAGAACCGCAATCGCAAAGAGTTTATCAAACATATAAAACCGGGGATAATATTCTTGAAGGCGATGAAATACAAATACTATCTCCGGATGCAAGAACGGATGATGATATCCTGAATTTCCCTGAAGATGTTGCTGAGCAATTTGGAACAATCACTCGTTGTGATGAAGGCAGCAGCATGGTGAATGTAAGGATCAACAGAACCGGAAGTGAAATACTTGTGTATCCGCATTGGATCCGCCTGGCACAAAGAGGAAGTTTATAATAATTATTTAACAGCTGCAGACTGAATTCTGCAATATGAAAAAACACTAATATGAAAACGACACCAAAATTACAACAGATTAACATTGCCGATATCACGACACGTGATCAGGTGAGAACAATCTTTGATGAAGACAGCCATGATGAGCTGACAAATTCAATTAAAGAAAAAGGAGTACTGCAGCCGATCGGTGTGCGAAAGGTTAAAGATAAAATTGTATTGATTTACGGTGAGAGAAGATATCGCGCTGCAAAAGCAGTACTTACAGCACATAAGGACCGCACAACCATTCCTGCAGTTGTATTTGAAGAGATGACGGATGAAGAAGCTCTGGAGCTTCAGATCATAGAAAACCTGCAGCGCAAAGATGTGCATCCGGTAGAAGAAGCGATCGCTTTTAAAAATTTATTGGGAGTAAAAGGTTTTGATATCCTGGAGATATCAAAGCGTGTTGCTAAAGGGGTCGCTTATGTGGGTTCCAGGTTAAAGCTGAATGATCTGGTCCCTGAGTTTCAAAAAGCATTTTACAAGGACCGTATGAATTTAACAACGGCTTTGAAACTTTGCAAGATAGCAGCTGCTGATCAGAAAGAGTTGTGGAAGGAGAGGTTTTCTCAGAATGAAAATAACATTGATGTCAATACCTGGACACTTAATAAATACATGAATGATTTAGTGAAGGCCCCCTTTGATACGAAAGATCCTTTGTTAAATAAAAAAATCGGAGCGTGCAGTACTTGCCCATTTAATACCGCTTCCAACACATTGTTATTTCCGGATGAGAGTGGAAGATCTATTTGTACTAATAGTAGTTGTTATCGTGAAAAGTGCGATACGTCTTACAAAATTAAACTGAAGGAAGCAGTTGATAGTCCGGAAATGATTCTTGTTAGGGGTTCGTATGGCCACTTAGAAAAGGATGCGCAGGCGTTAATTAGTAAGGGTCATAAAGTTTATTTGTCAAATGGTTATACTTCAGTAAATATGCCTGATGCTGTGGAGAGGTCAGAATTTGAAGAGGATTTGGAAAATGAAAACTATGATTCGAAAAAAGAAATGGAAGCAGCGTATGCAGATGCGCTGAAGGACTACAAAGAGGATATGAAAAAGTATGAAGCTGATATCGCTTCCGGGAAATATGTGAAAGCATTCGTTGTGGAAGGAAATGATAAAGGTCAAACAATATTTGTAAAAATAAATAAGAATACATCAGGATCTTCTTCCTCCGGAAAGTCAACTGCAAAAGGTGTGCAAGAAAAACTGAAAGAAGGTAAAGCGACAGCTGCTGATATCAGAAATGAAATTGATCGAATGAATACAGCTGAAGTGCGAAAGAGGGAATTAGATGAAGAGAAGATCTGGCCAAAGGTGTATGAGTTTGTTGATGAGCATAAACCGTTCTTGACAAACACGAAGGATCTTTCCATTGCTGAAAAAGTAGCGCTTATCATTATTTTGGAAAATAAATTATTTCATAATGATATCGATGAAATTTTTGAAAAAGCGGGTTATAAAGAAGGTAAAAATGATGTGCCATTGTTTACCTGGTTGATCAACAATCACAAAAAATTAGACGGTTTTATAAATCAGTTCAGCAGATTTTTAATACTTGATGGTGTAAGTAGTTCTATGGGCAATGCTGCTAAACGCGAACGTGATGCAGCTATTCAGTGTGTAGCAAAAGAATATGGTGCTAATCATATAAAAGTGATTAGGGATACACAAATGGCAGAACGCGAAAAAAGAGCTGAGAGATTGAAAGCTGCTATCGATAAGTTGAACGCACAGCTGAAGCCGGCAAAAGTAAAGGGAGATAAATTAAGCCCTAATGTAGTAGCTGCTTTTAAAACTAAAGGAAAAGGATTGTCCGCACTGCTTCCTGATGCGAAAAAGAAATCAAAGAAATAATTAACCAGGCCACCGGTGATCACCGGTGGCCATAAAATTATTGATATGAAAACAGAAATAAAAACAGAAGACGTGTTACACTTGTACTTAGGGTGTGACCTACAATATAAAGCGCAAACAGTAAAGAATGCAGGTGTGAAAAATCACACTCCCTGGAGCAAGCAAACATCTGTATGTATCGGTAATGTTTGGACTTATCATTACGAAGTTAAACCAATTCTTCGCCCGTTATCCGATATCACATTGGAGGAGCAAGTAGCTATTGAGAAAATAAGAGATGATAATTTCACTTCTCCAGCACTTCAAACTTATGCTGAAGTAACAGCATTCTGTTTAAAAGCGGGCTTGGATGTATTTGGACATATTAAATCCGGACTGGCGGTAGATAAAACGAAAATGTAATTAACCTGGTGCCGGTGATCACCGGTGTCGCAAAAAAAATAATGATATGAAAATATACGTAGCAAGCTCATGGAGAAATGAGCAACAAGGTGGTGTGGTAAAAGCATTGAGAGCAGCTGGCCATGAAGTGTATGATTTTAAAAATCCATCTGAAACAGATAAGGGTTTCTCCTGGGCGGATATAGATCCGAATTGGCAGCAATGGACGAATGAAGAATATCAGAAAGCGTTGGAGCATCCGCTTGCAGAGAAAGGATTTATGAATGATTTTAATGCTATGCAATGGGCCGATGCTTGTGTGATGGTTATGCCATGCGGAAGATCTGCACACGTTGAGGCCGGTTATATACAAGGTGCCGGTAAACCTACAATTGTATTGATGGAAAAAGAAGCGGAACCGGAACTGATGTATAAAATGTTTGAATTGGTTTGTAACACGTTGGATCAGGTTCTTGAGCACGTAGCTGCTTTACAACTTGCAATGGAAAGTATAGAGAGGGATCGGGATCCAAATGCTGAAGAGGATCTTTTAAAAGATTTCTTACAGTTTGTTGAAGGTCGCACTTATTTCTTCGAGGATAAGGATGTTACGGCTAAGCAGGTTATTCGTGCATACTTAAATCAGACAGGCAAATCATTGAAGCCAACCTTGGCTGATAAATTTCTTCCTGTTTTTGCTGGCTTTCATATTATTGTTCAAGCAAATCCGGTGCTGCGGGATGGTAAAGGCTATATGTATTTAAGTTCAAATGATTACAAAAATTATAGTGATAAAGTTAAAAAGCATGGCTAAGAAAATACTAATAATTCCATCAGGAACGCCTGCAGTTACAAAAATTGGTAAGATACCCGGGATAATTTCAGCGTGTAGTATTCGTGGGTGCAGAATATCTTATGAGTTCTCCTACTTTAATAATGGAGATTATAAACAACCTTGGATGGATGAGAATGAGCTTGAAATTGATGAAGTAGAAAAAACAAAAATTGGGTATAAACAATAATTTAATAATTAAAAAAATGGCAGAAGAAAAATACACACTTGGAGATCTGAAACAATTTCTCTCCGCATTAACGGAAGAGCAATTAAAGCAACCAGTAAGAGCTTGGGATGAAGATACGTGCCATATTATACATGGTGAACATATTGTCGATGAAGCTGTTTACATGGATAAACACAATGATGAAAATCGCGGCACTTTGGAAGAGTTAAAGGAATTGGAAGGTGAAGATTTCAAGGCAGAAGATTTTGAAATGTGTACACCAGTTGGAACAATAGCACTGTTAATAGAATTTTAATATGGAAGAGTCACTTGCATTTACCCTTCTGCGGCTTAATGCCCAAAACGAATTTTTAAAACGAGCAGGAGTAATAAAAGATTATAAGGTAGAACTTACTACCGGTAATTATTCTATGTCTAAAGATGGTAGAGTAAAACATGATTTTATAATTAATCAAATGATTGTTCCGGTGACACCAGTTTTAGAGTTAAATTTTTCGTTTACAATTAATAAGGAAAAAGTGGGAGTGTACGATGATTTGAAGAAGGTATATAAAAGTGAATGCTCCCGGCGCGGAAGTAGATCCGGTTTGTCATTCGCTAAAACACAGTATGAATATAACGGTAAATATGAATAGTTAATGAAAGTTATTCATACACATATACGCGATGAAAAACACCTCCAGGGCTTGACTGAAGAGGAGAAGGTTTTTATTCGTAGATTCGCTAAACTAACAGCGAATATCATTTTAAAGGACCATGAAAAAAGCATTCGCCTATCTCCGGATATCAAACGATGATCAAAGTAAGTTCTCTATTTCGGGCCAGCTGCTTTGTATTGAGGAGTATTGTAAAAGAAATAATATTACACTCATCAAAATATTTACTGATGACGGTTATTCTGCAAAGGATTTTAACCGGCCAGCCTGGAAGGATCTGCAATCTGTTTTAAAAAAGAATACTGTTGATTTTGTGATCGTATGGAAGTACGATCGCTTAATCCGGAATGCAGTTGAAGGATTGGTATTTGTTGAGCATCTTGAAAATAAATTGAACACTGTCCTGGTGTCGGTTATGGAAAATTATTCCATTGATCCTTCAGATCCTTATTTTTTTAAGCACCGGGCAGATATGTTTGTAGATGCTGAATTTGAACGGAGAAGAATTTCCGATCGCACTAAAATGGGATTGTGGTCAGGGAAGTCACAAGGTCGATATCTGCGTAAAGCTCCTTATGGTTATAAGAATGTTCGCGTTAAAGCGGACGGGCAAATTACTACTGAGCTGAGAAAGAAAGGTGTTGCTAATATGGATACAGCTCACATTGTTCCTGATCCGGAACAGGCTAAAATAGTACAGAATATTTTTAATGATTTCCTTGCTGGCCATACTTATGCTATGATACTAAATAGGGCTGTGTCAGCTGGTTTCCCGCTTACTGCAAAAGAAGTGATTAAACGTTTGCTTACGAATGAAGTTTATGCCGGGCTGATTAAAGTACCGGCATATAAAACAGCTGGTAAAAAAACTATACCTGGTGTTCATGAAGCGATTGTTCCGGTGGATGTGTTTTGGAAAGCATATTATAAGGTTCAGGAGATCACTCGCCCTTCAGGACCAAAAATTATGGATGAGAATTTACCGCTGCGCGGATTTATTCAATGTGAGAATTGTGGGGCTGGCCACACCGGAACTAAATGCAAGGGCAGATCTGCTTATTACTATTATTACTGGTGCAATGTCTGCAGAGGAAAAAATTATCCTTCAGTAAGAGTTCAAAAGGATATCCAAAATATACTTTCCGGATTGTCATTGTCGCCTCGATTGTTAGAAGCATACAAAGGTGAATTAAAACTTATAGTATCCGAATCGTTGGAAGATAGTCAGTTAAGAATTGATCGAGAAAAGGGCGAAATGGAAACACTGGAGAAGAAACTTAAATCGATTGAGGAAAAGTTTATCGATGACCGTATCGATCAAAAAATGTTTCAAAAATGGTCCGTTCAGCTTAATACAGAATTGGCAAAAAAACGGATCTTGGTTTCTGATTTACAAGTGACCGGTGATGTTGATTTTATAATAGAAAAATATTTACCCTACCTAACAGATCTTAATGCCATTTACAACCAGGCCTCTATTCCGGATAAAATTGAGTTAATGAGATCGATCTTTCCGGGCGGTTTGAGTGTAAATCCTACCGGTTATCGAACCGCTTTGCTCGCTGATGTGTTTGCGCCAAATGCCTCGTCTTTATTGGGCTTATTGGAGGTAAAACAAAGCGGGGAACACTCTTTTTTAGGAGTATCCCCCGCGAAGGGTCGTTCATGGGGCTCAACTCGAACCATTTTAGAAGTAATTGAGAAAATATTAAAGGCTGCATAAGTGCTTTTAGTTAAGTTTTTGCACATCCTTTTAAGTTTTTTTACCAGTTTATTGAATATAATGTAAAGGTATAAAAATTATTTAGTCCATTTTCCCTCATTCCGGATCTATAAAATACATTTGTCCTAAACAATGTAGATATGTCCACGGAGCCAACTTCAAAGCCTGTATTCTCATTTAAGGAGCTAGTCTATATTATGGCTCTGATATCAGGTTATCTCATGCAGCAATCTACAATGAAACAGGAAATTAATGCTGCTGTGGCCTCAATAAAAGCTGATAAGGAAATAGTGAATTTGCAGCTTGCTGTGATCAAGAAAGATATCGATGTTTTAAATGGCCGATATGATTTTCTTGTACGAAGAGATCTGCAGGTGGCCACTAAACCAAAGGAAATAAAAATCGAAACAGAATAATATGGTACCAGGATTATTTGACAGTATAGCGGGAGCTGTAAAGGGCTTATTCGGGAATGATGGAATTTCCGGATTGATAGATAATGTTACAACAACCAAAGAAGAGAAGTTGGAGCTGCAGGCAAAGCTCGCTGGAATTCAAAATACTTTTGAAACCAGGCTTCAGGAACTAGTGCTCGAAAGAGAGAAGTTAAGAGTTCAGGAGAATGAGGCGTATTTAAAAGATATGGCCGATGCCAGGAACCGTGAAATACAAATCGCTACTTCAGACAAAGCTCCTTTGATCAATAAGATTATTCAACCAATTTTGGCTTTACTATTATTAGGTAGCTGCTTTACCATGTGGTACACCATTTTATTTAAAGATATCCCGCATGAAAAGGAAATGCTGGTTGCTGGTATAGTTGGATCCTTAACTACTATTGCAATGGGTGTGGTAAGTTATTATTTCGGGAGTTCTTCCGGAAGTAAAACAAAGTCTGATCAATTTGACAAATTAATGAATAAGAGTTAACTTTGTGGTATGAACCACACAGAAACCACCGCGCCATCCCTTGACACTCTTATTGGAGGAATGTCATCCTACGAAAGATTTTCATTGAGTAAAGAGTTGAAGCAAATAACAGGTATTTTAAAGCCTAATGAAACTCCAATTCAGACACTAAAAGTATATTGCAAAAAGAAATTCGGATTATTAATTGTAACTGCTGATGCATTGCATTTTATTAGTTGCGGATTATTTTGGGGAACACAAATTCAATCCTTCGCTTATTCAAGCATAGTAAACGTTTACAGCCGTACAGATTTATTGAATGGATCTGTTACTATTAATTTAAAAAATAGTGAGTCTGTTTCTTTTACTCAAATTCAAAACGCTAAGATCCCGGAGTTAAAAAATTTCATCACTGGCCACCTGGCGTAGGTAATTTTATTTTATAGATTTATCACCATGAAATCTATGAAATCAAGATTGCTCATTTTCTCCTTAGTAGGATTATTTGCGCACGTTGCCTTCAGCTTTATCTCTGATCCGGTACCGAAAACAAGTGACGCTGTGAGCGTTGAAAAAGCCGTGCTTACAACTGATGGTATTGCTGTTGTAAGTTATGAAACCATTGCGCCTGTGACCGCAGGTTATGAATGTTTTTATGCTGCAGGCCAACCTATCCATTTAGAAAACACTTTTGTACCGGTAGCGGAAATTGATACGCGATTGTGTATCCCCTGGGACCACGGAGTTTATATTACCAAGGTTGAACCATCCTACAAATCGCCTTATGTTGATGACAGCTATATTTGGAAATATTCAGTCCAGTATAACTGTTAGAAAATAAAAATACATTATGAAAAAAGCCTCCTGATCAGGAGGCTTTTTTGTGGTGATCTCGGAGAGATAAGTATGTCCTCCAGGATTAAAAAAACTCTGACATCTTTTTAAAATAGAACACGATAGCATTCACTGGAGGACAATGTCTTTCAGAAAGCTATCGTGTTTTTTTTATTGTA
>JAHEZB010000254.1 GCA_023251285.1 Chitinophagaceae bacterium
CCGATTGTGAAACACGCCATGGGTTCTGACCCCAGTGCGGTTGCATTTGATGCGGTGCAAAGTGGTATTGCCAAAAATGCAGATGTGGTGATTATTGACACCGCAGGAAGATTGCATAATAAAATTCATCTAATGGATGAATTGAATAAAATAAAAAGATCGGTAAATAAAGCGTTGCCAGGTTCGCCTCATGAAGTGATGCTAGTGTTGGATGGAAGCACAGGGCAGAATGCGCTGGAACAGGCAAGACATTTTACCGCAGCTACTGATGTTTCTGCATTGACGATTACCAAGTTGGATGGGACAGCAAAAGGTGGAGTAGTTCTTGCGATTGCGGACCAGTTTAAAATTCCGGTGAAGTTTATTGGAGTTGGCGAAAAAGCGACCGATCTTTTGGTGTTTGATAAAAAGGATTTTGTGGACAGTTTGTTTGGAGGAGTAAAATAGTTAGTTAATTGGTCGGCTAAATAATTTTTGGAAATAAAAATAGTAGTTATTTCTTCGTTTACTGGTTTCTGCCATTTTTTAAACAATGATAACCCGTGAAGATGTGTGTAATCCGTGGCAAAAAATAATTAGACAATGAAAACAAAGAATAAAAAAGATAAAGTAAATATTATCACACTTGGTTGCAGCAAGAACATGGTGGACAGTGAGGTTTTGAGCGGCCAACTTGCAGCAGCAGATTTTGATGTAAAACATGAAAGTAAGAAACTGGATCATAACATTGTAGTGGTAAATACCTGTGGATTTATTGATCTGGCGAAGCAGGAAAGCATTAATACAATTTTAGAGCAGGTCGAATTAAAAAAACGCGGCAAGCTGGATAAAGTTTACGTTACAGGCTGCCTCAGCGAGCGTTACAAACAAAACCTGGAAGAAGAAATTCCTGAAGTGGACGCGTATTTCGGAACAATGGAATTGCCTTTTTTGCTGAGAAAATTTGACGTGGATTACAAGGCTGAATTAGTAGGTGAAAGATTATTGAGCACGCCAAATCATTATGCTTATTTAAAAATCAGCGAAGGTTGTAACCGCACCTGTTCTTTTTGTGCCATTCCATTAATGCGCGGAAAACATGTAAGCCGGCCGATTGAATCATTGGTGGAAGAAGCAAAATTATTAGTATCGAGAGGCGTCAAAGAAATTATGTTGATTGCCCAGGAACTAACTTATTACGGATTAGATATTTATAAGAAAAGAGAATTGCCAAAATTACTTCGTTTACTGTCGGATATTTCTGGTTTAGAGTGGATTCGTTTGCATTATGCATATCCGTCCAAATTTCCCATGGAAATAATTGATGCCATGAAAGAACGGAAAAATATTTGTAATTATCTCGACATCCCTTTGCAACACGCGAGCAACAGAATGTTGAAATCAATGAAAAGGCAAATTACCAGAGAAGAAATGGAAGATATTATTGGTGAGATAAAATTAAAGATTCCTGGCATTTGTTTAAGAACTACGCTCATTGCCGGCTTTCCGGGGGAAACGCAGGATGATGTAGAAGAATTGAAATTGTTTTTAAAGAAAATCGAATTTGACCGGGTAGGAATTTTCACCTATTCTCATGAAGAAAATACTTCAGCTTATGATTTAAACAATGATATTCCTGAAGAAGAAAAAGAAAGGCGGGCGCAGGAAATCATGGACGTGCAGCAGGAGATTTCTTATCAAAAAAATGAAGAGAAAGTTGGAAAAACTTTCAAAGTAATTGTTGATAAAAAAGAAGCAGGAAAATACCTGGGACGCACAGAATTTGACAGTGTTGAAGTAGATAATGAAGTAATCATTAATTCTGAAAGAAAATTATTTCCCGGTGATTTTGTCAATGTAAAAATCACCAAAGCTTTTGATTTTGATTTGGAAGGAGAGGTGGTTTAGTCGTTTTGGAATTATTTGTATTTTAAAAAAAGCGTTTATGAAAAAGGCTCGAATGAGAAAAGCTCTTTCGATTGCAAAAAAATTGAAAGGGGGCAGTAAAACCGAACAACATAACAATAGATGAAATTATAGAGGAACAAAAACTGATGCATAAAGAACGAATGTTCAATTCTCAGCGCTTAAAAAAATAATTCAATAGAAATAAGCTGAAAGACTCTTTACATCTTATATTTTTTTCTCAAATCACTTCTCAGTTCCTGCAAAGACTCACTAATACCGACTTTGTAAATATGCGGATTATTAAAACGCTTATGTTCATCAGGCAATTGCTGCATTCTTTTTTGTACGTAAGCGGCCACATCTTTTGGTTCCTGTTTTTTTAATAAAGATTTTCCATCTTTCATTATTTTTTCCAGCAACGGCTGTGCCATGTTGATATCCAGGTCCTTGCTTTTTTCAACATCAAACGGATGGATCATTTTATCAGGAACCCTGTCATGCTCAAGAGCAATCGCATCGGCAGCAAAACAACCTGTTTCATCTGTAAAACGATATACCTGCTTGCGTCCCGGCAACGTCACTTTCTGAAGATTTTCAGACAGTTTTATTTTTGGTTCGCCATTTATTTCGCTCAATTTATAAACACCGTCGAGTGCCGCATCTGGTTGCCCGGTTGCGAGACTCGTGCCTACGCCGAATGAATCTATCGGCGCTTTTTGTTCCAGTAAACTTTTTATTAAATATTCATCCAGCTGATTAGAAACTACAATCTGTACATCGTGCAAACCAGCGTCATCCAACATTTTGCGCCCTCTTTTAGAAAGATAAGCAAGGTCGCCGCTGTCAAGCCTGATTGCCTGAAGATGATGGCCTTTTTCTTTCATTTCCTTTGCAACTTTTATAGCATCGGGAATTCCGCTTTTAAGGGTATCATATGTATCCACCAATAACGTACAGTTGTATGGTTCAGCCTCAGCGAACTTTCTAAAGGCAGTTAATTCATCCTGCTGGCTTTGAATGAAAGAATGCGCCATTGTACCCACCGCTTTTATATTAAATCTTTTTGCAGCATACATATTGGAAGTGGTGTCAAAACCACCCGCTATTGCTGCGCGGCTTGCCGAAATTCCGCCTAATCCCTGGGCTCTTCTCAACCCAAATTCGCTCAAGTGACGGTTGCCTGCTGCGTACCTCATCCTGGCGGCTTTTGTAGCAATCAGCGATTGAAAATTGAGATAATTTAATAATAATGTTTCTATAATTTGTACTTCAGCAAGCCCACCTTCCACTTCCAGTAAAGGCTCCAGCGGAAATGCAATTTCTCCTTCCTGCATCGAACGAATCGTTCCTTTAAAACGAAATGCTTCCAGCCATGACAAAAAATCTTTATTGAATCCCTGTTTATGTAGCCAATCAATTTCGTCGGAATTAAAATGCAGCGTTTCAATAACCGGCAACAATTCGCCCAATCCGCAAAAAATTACATAACCACCGCCAAAAGGTAATTTCCTAAAAAAATAATCAAAACAGGCAGGCTCATCCTGTTTTTTTTCCTTAAAGTATGCCTCAGCCATTGCCAGTTCATACATGTCTGTATAAAGCCCGGAATTGGTGTGAATGATAAAGTTATTTTCTTGCATAATGATAAATATAGGTTTTTTTCAGGATGCATTTTATTAAAAAAGGAAAACAGGAATATCACTTATTTGTTTGTTCACTGTATTAAAAATTCAACCAGTGAATTATTTATTCAAGCAGTTTTTCTATAATTCAAAATTGCCCAGGTATTTAATACCACAGCAAACAAAGCTATTTTCCATAGTTGCGGCAAAATATCTTTCCAGCCGCTGCCTTTTAAAATAACCATTCGCATTACATCGATCATATAGCTCAATGGGTTGAACCGTGCTATTACTTTCGCCCAACCCGGCATGCTGTCGATCGGTGTAAATAATCCACCCATCAAAATGAAAATCATCATAAAGAAAAACATGATGAGCATGGCTTGTTGCTGTGTATCAGAATAAGTGGAAATCAGCAAACCAAAACCAAGAACTGCCAACAGGAATAGCCAGATAAAACCGTATAAAACAAAAATATTTCCTAAGGGGATGATGCCATAAATTAACCAACTGATTATTAAACCAATGGTGAACACTACATTTCCCAAAATCCAGAATGGAATTAGTTTTCCCAGAATAAAATATTGTTTTTTTATCGGTGTCACATTGATTTGCTCAATAGTACCTACTTCCTTTTCTTTTACAATATTCAGGGCCGTAAGAAATCCGCCAACCATTGTTACCAGGATTGCAAGAATACCGGGTACCATAAAAATGCGATAATTTAAAAAAGGATTGAACCAATTGGAGGATGTGATTTCTATAATGGGCGGTAAATTATTTCCTTTTCCCTGCTGCCATTGTAATCGGATATCGCTGTTGAAATTTCCAATAATCTGTGTTAAATAAGCTCCGCCGAGCCCGGCTTTCGTTCCATTGATCGCATTGACTGCAATAAAAACTTTTTGCTGATTTTCACGCACAAGGTTTCGTTCAAATCCTTCGGGAATTTCTAAAATCAAATCTGCCTTGTCAGATTCTATTAATTGAAAAGCATCTTTGAATGAAGCATTATATCCCTGCAATCTGAAATATCCGGAGGCGGTAATTTTCGAAATTAATTTTTTAGAAAAAGAAGAATGATCATGGTCCACGACAGATAAATTAATATCCTTTACATCGTAATTTGCCGCCAATGGCAAAATCAACAATTGCATTACCGGCATTACCATAATCATGATGAGTATCGTCCGGTTGCGGAATATTTGTTTAAATTCTTTTCGCAATAAAAATTTAATCATTCTCATTGCATCCGGATTTTAAAGCTTTTTAAACTCAATAAAAATAAAACCAACATAATGCCGGCAAGTATCAAAGTCTCTTTCCATATTA
>JAHEZB010000255.1 GCA_023251285.1 Chitinophagaceae bacterium
TAAGATGACTCGTTCTGCGCATATTGCTGAGGAAATTGTGCAGGAAGTTTTTGTAACCATTTGGCTAAAAAGGCGATTGATAGGCAATGCTAACCATCCTGAGAATTATATATTTACCACACTTCATAACAGCATCTATACTCATTTTAGAAAACTCGCCTCTGAACGTCAAATGAAATCACAATTAAAAAAAGAACAGGAGGAGGGAGAAGAGGTTATTGAATCGCTGCTCCTTGAAAAAGAAAATAAAGCCATCCTTGAAAATGTGATTAGTCAAATGCCACCCCAGCAGAGGCTGGTTTATAAACTGGCCAAGCAGGAAGGGTGGAGCCGGGAAGAAATTGCACAAGGCCTCAATATTTCTCCTAATACAGTAAGAAATCATCTCGCAGCTGCTGTAGAGTTTCTTCGTAGTTATTTTAAAAAAGGCGCATCAGTAGTTATTTGGGCCATTATCTGGATAAGGCTTTAAATTTTTTCAAAACCACTAGTACATTTTTTACAGTCATTCGTCTCTATATAGTAGAAGAACAAAGTGGTTCCGGTTTGTCTTTAATTTTTTAAAAAGTTCTTGTTTAAAGAGAAACCAGGAATTCGCCTGCAATCAAAATAAAGAGAAATTCACAGATAGTAAATCTCAGACAAGTACAAAAATTAATTAAGCTCAAATATGGCGCTCCCAAAAAACAGGATATCCTATTTATTAGAAATTTACTCGAGCCGAAAAGCAACGCCGTCTGAAGAAGAGGAGCTTTTTGAATGGGTAAAGAAGGGAAAAGAACGGCCAATAAAAAAACATATTGAAAAGCTGATATCTGATTATAATTTGAATGTATTGGTTCCCGCAGTTGATTGGGAACGTATTTACGACCGGATAATAGAGGAAAAAGATTTAGACAATGTTCAAAAAAAGACAAGGAAAATGACATGGGTTCGTTGGGCAGCGGCGGCGGTCGTGCTTTTGTTCCTTGGAACCGGCTATTATTATTTTGCTAGCAAAAAGGAGCCACAGAAGGTAGCAAAATCAGATCAGCCAAAAACAATTGACATTGCGCCGCCCAATGGTGTAAATGCAGTTCTCACATTGAGTAATGGTCAAAACATCATTTTAGATAGCACAGGCAACGGTGTAGTCGCCATGCAAGGGACTGTACATGTTGTAAAATCGGCTGACGGCCAGCTTGCCTACAAAGGCAGCAGCGAAAATATTGAGTACAATACGTTGAGCAATCCAAGAGGCAGTAAAGTTATCAGCCTGGTTCTTGCAGATGGCAGTAAAGTGTGGCTAAATGCAGCAAGCACACTCAAATATCCTACTGCTTTTGCCGGTAAAGAAAGGAAAGTCGAAATTACCGGGGAGGCATATTTTGAAGTTTCCCATGATGCTGCCATGCCTTTTATTGTAAGTAAAGGCGAAACCAGTGTACGGGTGTTGGGCACTCATTTCAATGTTAATGCTTACGACGATGACAGCGTGCTAAACGTAACGTTGCTGGAAGGCAGTGTAAAAGTGAGCAAAGGGAATGAAAGTGTTTTGATCGCACCCGGTCAGCAGGCTGCTATTGGCGATTCACGATTGGCCACCCACGATAATGTAGATATCGATGAAGTAATGGCATGGAAGAACGGCTTATTCTCTTTTAAGGCTGCAGATATTGAAACAATTATGCGCCAGGTATCGCGCTGGTATAATGTGGATGTGGTATTTGAAAAGCCGATAACGGAGAAATTTTATGCACAGGTTTCAAGAAATACAGATGTGTCGAATTTGCTGAAAATGCTTGAGGCGACGAAAGCGGTGCATTTTAAAATAGAAGGAAAGACGATTAAAGTAATGCCATAAAGGCTACCCTGCAATCGCTGAAGTACTTAAACAACGGATTTAATTGGCAAAGAAAAAAGCCAGCTCTCCTGGACCGGGAACTGGCTACAAATCTGAGCTGACTCAACATAGAGAATAATTGGTATCCCTTTATTATTTCATCAACTCAAACCGACCTGCCGGACAGACAGGCTAAACAAAGTTATGCTAAATGCCTTTTATGCGCCACCATTTTTTAGACGGCGGATTATCCTCAAAACGCTGAGAATTATGAATCTTACAGTCGTCCTTCTGCTTGCATGCGGCCTCCAGGTAAGTGCCCGTACTTATTCCCAGAGTGTTACGCTTCATCTTGAAAATGCTCCTTTAAGTAAAGTGTTCCAGGAGATCAAAAGGCAAACCGGTTACACATTTATGTACACCGGCACGATGCTGAAGGAAGCGAAGAAAGTAACCATTCAGGTAAAAAATTCTTCGCTCCAGGACGCTTTAAACCTGTGCTTTACTCATCAGCCCTTTAGCTACACGATCATTGATAAAACGGTGGTGCTGCAGCCTAAAGAAAAAGCCGCCGAGCCCAAAAACGGTAGTACAACTGCCTTGCCAGCGCCCATTGAAATAAATGGAAGGGTAGTGAACAAAAAAGGCGAGCCGTTGCAAAACGTATCAGTATTGGTATCAGGCACTAAAAATGGAACTACAACAAATAATGAAGGACGTTTTAAATTGACTGTTCCAGATAATAAAAAAAATATTGTACTTGAAATTTCAAGTATAGGATACCAAACGAAAAAAGTGCAGATTGGCAATGAAACTGAAATAAATGTGATTTTAGAACAGGATATTACCGGCCTGAATGACGTAGTGGTGATTGGTTATGGTACCGCACGTAAAAAAGATTTAACGGGATCTGTATCACAAGTCAAGACTGAGGAACTTGAATCTGCTCCTGTTTATGATATTGGTGAGGCGTTGAAAGGACATTCAAGTGGTGTGCAGGTTACCAATAATTCTGGCGCACCTGGCTCAAGAATACAGGTAAGGATACGTGGAGGCAACTCTATGATAGGCAGTAATACGCCTCTTTATGTAGTAGACGGTTTTCCTGTAGTGGGAGGAATAGATTTCCTTAACCCATCTGATATTGAATCAATCAATATTTTAAAAGATGCTTCTGCAACTGCGATTTATGGCTCAAGGGGAGCAAATGGCGTAGTAATTATCACATCCAAAAGAGGAAAGAAAGGCCAAAAAGGTTTAATCAGCATTAGCAGTTACTATGGCCAACAGGAAGTAGCCAAGCGTTACAAAGTATTAGATGCCAAACAATATGCTACTGTAGCTAATGAATGGTTGAAAAATAGCAACTTGCCGCCTTATTTTGATGTGGATACCGTAAAAAATCCAGGCACAGATTGGCAAGATGTTATCTTCCGGGTAGCACCTGTTCAGAATCACACAATTACTTTTTCCGGAAGTTCTGAAAAGACAAGATACTCTCTTTCGGGAAACTATTATGGCCAGGAGGGAATTATTATCAATTCCGGTATTAAAAGAGGATCATTCAGATTAAACCTTGATCATAATATTAAGGACTGGTTAAGCCTCGGTGTAAATTTAAGTGTATCACGCAGAGAACAGTTTTCAGTGCCGGTTGATAATGGTTCCAGAGGAAACACCGTATTTACCGGTGCATTATCAGCGCCACCAACAGCATCTGTTTACGATGCCAATGGGCAAATCAACCGGATAGAAACACTATATCCTTTTGTTGATCCAACTGATATGAGGAATCCTCTATTGCGCGCCAAGCCATGGAAAGACAGAACATTTACCAACTCCGTATTGCAGAACACAACCTTGCAGGCAAAAATTATAGAAGGACTTACTCTTAAGACATTAGTGGGAGTCGAGTATGAAATGGGGGATGAAGAAACTTTTGTTCCGATTATTTTTCCAAACGATAAAGGAAGTGCATCCACTTCAAATTCTTATCTAAATTCCTTCCTTAATGAAAACACGTTAACTTACGCCAGAAGTTTTGCTAATTCGCAAAACGTCGATATAACCGGAGGTTTCACTTATCAAACTAATGTAAATAAAAATTCAGGTATCTCTGTTTCCGGATTTCCCAACAACATTACCCAGGACTATAACCTTGCTGCTGCCACAACCATTAATCCTCCTTCTTCCGGAATTTCTAAATGGACTTTGGCCTCCTGGCTGGGAAGAGTAAATTATTCATTTAAGAGCAAATATTATGTTACAGGCAGTGTAAGAGCAGATGGTTCTTCACGGTTTGGAGAAGAAAATAAATGGGGCGTCTTCCCATCCGGTGCTGTTGCCTGGAGAGTTTCCGAAGAATCATTCATGCGAAATCTTAAGTTGATCAATAGCTTCAAACTAAGGGCAAGTTATGGTATCACCGGCAATACTGCTCTCTCCCCTTACCAATCATTAAACAGGTTGTCAGCAGTCAGGTATATTGACGTTGGCCAAACAGAGAGTATTGGTTATGCTCCTTCAGGCATAGCAAACAGTAAGCTAAGATGGGAAACCACTGCGCAATTAGATATTGGGTTCGATTTAGCGATTCTTAATGACCGGTTGGGATTTACATTTGATTACTACCGGAAAAACACAAATAATCTATTAGCATCTGTTCCCCTTCCACCTTCCGTAGGTTTTGCGTCAATACTTCAGAATATAGGTGAGATTCAAAACGCAGGGATAGAATTTGCTGTTAACGCTGATATCTTTACAGGCGCGTTTAAATGGGATGTTAGCGGACAAATATCAGCGAATAGAAATAAAGTACTTAAGCTCGCCGGGGGTAAAGATATTGTTTCTACCGGATTTATTTCCGGGTTATCAGGATATAATATTGCCCGGGTTGGATTACCATTAGGAATGTTTTATGGATACATAGAAGATGGACTTGACGATAAAGGGCTTATCAAGTATGTGGATATCAATAAGGACGGTGTTATCAATCCTTTGGATCGTACGATT
>JAHEZB010000256.1 GCA_023251285.1 Chitinophagaceae bacterium
AGGCTATCTGAATAAAACAAGCATCGAAGACATTAACTTACTCGGCAGCGTTTTTTACTTTGATCATTTAAAAACAATCGGTACAAGGTGGAAGCAGCGTTTTTTTCTCAATTTCGATTTGGCACAACAGATCAACACCGTGTTGAATGAGCCGCTATTTGTAAACAGCCAGTTTGGAATGCCGGAATATGGTACAGATCATTCGGACAATGATCGCGTAGGCGGCACTTTGCGGACCACAGTAAAAGCAGAATCAGAATTTTTTAGTCCCTGGTCTCTTGCAGCTTTTCGATTCGCACCTTTTGTGTTTAGCAATCTAGGAGTGTATTCACCGTACCGTTCTAATACCAGAATTTTAAGTTCTGTAGGTGGCGGAATCAGAACAAGAAATGAGAGTTTTGTTTTTGGAACCATCGAATTCAGGGGATATTATTTTCCTGAAAAAAACTTTTATAATGAAAAATTCGGGTTTTCATTATCCACTAATGTGATTTTTAAATACAATACCCAGTTTGTAACAAAACCTGATTTTATCCAGGTGAACTAACGGCCGGATTGATGAAAATTAAAATGAGAAAAAAGAAAATCACCTGAAAAAAATCGCTGGAAAATTAATGATATACGGTTACTATTAATTGAATCATTTCAAATATCTTTAAAATAAATTTACAGGAATGAAATTATTGTTCCGGCGCTATTTTGAACTCGCATTTTGGATCACTGCACTTTTGTTACTCGCGTTGATGAATCCGGGCACCGGTACTCATTATTCATTTTGTATTTTCAAGTTTATTGGAATAAAATTTTGTCCGGGCTGTGGACTCGGTCATTCCATCAGTTATTTATTTCATGGAGAATGGCGTGCTTCTTTTGCTGCACATCCATTGGGTATTTTTGCTGTGATTGTGATTGCTTTTAGAATTTATAAACTTTCAATGCTTCATATTTTTTCTCATCTTCAAACTCACTTTTATGGACAATAATTACAACTCGGTAAACCCCACCCTTCTGAAATATTTGTATGATATTACGCCGGAAGAATTAATCACCATTAATTCCCGAACCAGCGGCTTTACAGATGACCAGCTAAGCCAGTTTTGCATGATTTACCGGTCCAAACGAAAAGATCCGCAAATAATTTTAATTCTGTGCCTGCTGGGATTGGTAGGAGTTGCAGGAATTCAGCGATTTGTAATTGGAAATATTGGCCTGGGAATTTTGTATTTTTTTACCGCAGGATTGTGTTTTGTCGGAACGATCATCGATGCAATAAATTATAAAGAACTGGCGATGGAATACAACGCCAAAATGATCACCGAAACATTATCAATGCTGAACATGATCAGGAGATAATTGGTTTCCTTTTATAACTATTGGTACAATTCGATCACCTTTTCTGATTCGCTGCTTTTAAAGGCTGCAACGATAATTTTAATTACTTCTGCGCCTTCTTCTGCTGTTACCGGCAAAGGTTGATTATTGCGGATGGCCTCGAAGATCGCATTATAATAGTCATTATAATTTCCCTGTTCGGAAGTAATAAATTCGATCACTTCTTTTCCTTTGATCTCTGTATGCAAAAGACCTTTTTCTGTTTCTGGTTCTGTACCCCAGTCTTTTTTTCCGGGAATAACTCCTTCCTTCAGCAAGGTTTCCTGTATATCCGTTTTTGGTTTGATGAACGAACCTTTTAACCCATGCAAAATATATCCCGGCAGGGCTTCACGAACGATATAACTTGCTTTTAACCTGACTCTCAATTTTGGATAATATAAAAGCAATTCAAAATAATCATCCACTTTTGAGTTTGGCCGGACAATGCGGATATCGGCAAAAATCTTTTCGGGTTTTCCGAATAATTGTAAAGCCTGGTCAATTAAATGCGAACCCAGATCGTACAAAACTCCTGCACCTGGCCCCGGAGTTTCCTTGTGTACTTTCGGGCTTAGTTCTTCCCGAAACCGGTCAAAATGCATTTCCACTTCTACCAGTTCGCCCAATAAATTTTCTGACACCACTTTTTTGATCGTTTTGTAATCGCTGTCGTAACGCCGGTTTTGGTACACTGACAAAACCCTGTCTTTCTTTTTTGCAAGTTCTATCAAATCATTAGCCTGGGCCACATCAATGGTAAAAGGCTTTTCAACAATGACATGCTTACCCGCCTCCAGCGATTTTTTGGCATATTCATAATGCGTATAATTAGGAGTATTTACAATCACCAATTCTACCAGATCATCAGCAAGCATCGCTTCCAGTGTACGATACGTTTTTACTTCAGGAAATTTTTCCTTTGCCAGATCTTTTGTTCTTTCCCAAACAGCATAAAAATTAAAATGAGGATTAATGGATAAAAACGGTGAATGAAAAACCAATCCACTCATTCCAAATGAACAAAGTGCGGTATTAATGGGAGTCATAACTTTGAAGTTGAAGGTTAGTGATTGAAGGTTGAAGTTGAAGTTTCTTTAATCTTGAACCGATCTATTCTGTTTTTTCACCCACAAACCACTGTTCCTTATTTTTAAATAATACATTGAAGGTAGTAAGCGTTCCGTAAATCCGGGTGATATATTGCTGCAGGTTTACTTTGTCTTCATCACTTAAGTTTTTATTGGAATTGATCTGTTGTTCCATTACCCTGATCCTGTCCCGCAGCATCACTATTTTATGAAAGAAAACTTCCACGGGGATTTCTTTTGGTTTTTGTGTTTTATCCGCTGGCTGCAAAAGCATGGTACCACCTTTCCAGCGATCGCCAAGCGGCACAATCTCTGAAGTATCGCTCCAAAGCCGCAGAATTTTTAATAATGATTTTTCTACATCGCTGGTTGTTTCTAATTCAACGGTTACATTTTCAGGAATGATCTCTTCCAGTTTGTTGTCATTTTTATCAATTTCTTTTATCCCATCACTGATAAAAGAAACGAGGTAAGTTGCCAGGCGCACTCCTACGATCACTCCTGGCCCATATTGCGGATGTTGAAGCCTGGTACCGATTCCGAGCGTTAATTGTTCTGAATTTGAATCCATATTTTTTTTCAAAAGTTATTTTATAACCAATTTCTCTTCACTAGTGTTACCTAATGCCGGATGGCAGGAAATCATTTCATTGAGTGTTACCCAATGCTTCAGTATTACGCCCTTTAAGGGCTGGGAGCGCCTTTCATTTTCACAATAGCAAATTATCAAAATTCTCACATCAGGTGATCTTCACTCCTTTATCTCTCAGATAATTTGAAATAGCTGTATATGCTTCGCTGCGTGCCAGCTCTCTTTTTGTAACATCTTCGCACCAAAAATAAACTTTCAATTGCGTAGATTCTGACGTAACGGTATTGATGAAGATCTCCGGCTCTTTTTCTTTTACTACATCCGGAAGCGTTTTCATGATCTTCATAATATCTTCACGCATTTCTTTGGAACTTTTATCAACAGTAAAAGTAAGATCGACGCGGATGTAATTTTCATTAAGGCTCCAGTTTGTAAAATTATTTGAAAGGATCGTCCCATTTGGAATGATCACTTCCGCGCCTTCGGGTGTAAGTAGCGTGCTGGAACGCATACTGATTTGTTTTACACGCCCTTTATTACTTCCAATTTCCACGGTGTCGCCAATATGAAGGGTACGGTCGAAAATGAGGATAATGCCTGACACAAAATTATTTACAATATTCTGCAAACCAAGGCCAATACCGACACTCAATGCCCCAAGTATCACTGTAATTTTATCTATCGCCAACCCGGACGCTGCGATCGCTAATAAAAATCCAACGACCAAAAGTACCAGTTTAAGGATCATCAGTTTTGATCCGGGCCCTTTATTATCAAAAATTTCTTCATCACCCATTTCCCCAAAAAAATAACCTATATACTTGCGTAGAAAATTTGCTGCCCACAGGATCAGGACAAATAAAATAACACCGCCGTAAGTAAATTTGAAACTACCTATTGTCCTCACTTTGGAAAGGATATCGCCTACATATGTGGATATGGGGCTATAAATATTGAGATTTGTGGTAAAGACCACCAGCCAGATTATGAATGAAAAAAATACGACAATCCGTTCGATCCGCTTGGCTACTTCTTTATGATTAAAACCGGCCGTATAATCTTTTCTCACGCGGCTGCTTTGAACCTGGAGGAGGAACGCTTCCGTTACCGCATGAATAAACACGAGCAATCCGGATGTTTGGATAAACGCATAAATCCCCGTTGCTCCGAATATTTGCATTAAGGTAACTCTTCCAAACAAGTTGCAAACGACGGCCAGAAAATTAAACAGGGTATATAGACCCGCAGTTAAAATCAGGAATCTGCGTTCCCTGTATTGCTTTTCATATTTGATCAAAGCATACAGACCGACGAGGACGGAAAGGCCATTTAGAATAAAAAACAACAAGCGGTTAAAATAAACAGGCAACCCCAAATACCCGGTCACGGATTGCAATAAAAACAGGACAATAAAAATAAGCCATAAATAAAATAATTTGCCTGGAAGCCGTTTCCAAAAAGAATACGTTAGTGTGGCCATTAATAAAAATTCTACAGTCGCAATGTATATAAATGGCGCGTCGAGGTCGAATAAAGGAGCCAGGTTCAGCATCAAAACAAGCGACGCAAAAACCGGGTATGGATTGATATAACGGAAATTAAATTCGTTGATGGAATCCGTTTTCCCATGCATTTTAAGACTTTTGAAGTTGTAAAATATCCAAAAGAAAAAAATGAGCCCGCAAAGTAAAAGCAACAGCAATAGATTGTGGGTATTGGCAAAATAGTAGTTGGTTATTTTTCTCTCCGAACTTATA
>JAHEZB010000257.1 GCA_023251285.1 Chitinophagaceae bacterium
TTCCGGAGCCGGACCTCGCGCCTTTTTTTGTAACAGAAGAACAAATTAATTCTATCAGATCTTCTTTACCTGAGCTTCCAATTGCGTTGGAAAAAAGATTGATAAATCAATATTCCATTTCATCAGAAGCTGCAAAAATCATTGCAGACGACCGGGAAACTGCTTCTTTTTTTGAAAATATTACTCGAATAACAAAGCATTCTAAAGCGGCGGCAAACTGGATGATCGGCCCTGTAAAATCTTATCTGAACGAAAATAATAGTGACATTGAAAAATTGCCTTTGAGCCCACAAAGACTTGCAGAACTGATACAAATTGTCGAGGAAGGAAAAGTAAGTTTTGGAATAGCAGCATCAAAAATATTTCCTTTATTAATTCAATCTTCTGATAAAGATGCGTTGCAACTTGCAAAAGAACTCAACCTTTTGCAGGAAAAAAACGACGATGCATTACATTCGTGGATAGATGAAGTGTTGGCTGCCATGCCGGAGAAAGTTTCGGAATATAAAAAAGGGAAAAAGAACTTAACCGGGTTATTTGCCGGCGAAGTAAAAAAGAAAAGCAAGGGCAAAGCAGATATGCAGGCAGTAATGAAAATATTATCAGAAAAACTGAATCAATAATTTAATAATTCAATTACATCATGAAAAAAATCATTCTTTTTTTAAGTGTGCTTTTCATCTTTTCGTGCACTTCAAAACACAACAACGGTTTGTTTACGGTAAAGGGAGATTTAAAAAATGCACCGGATCAAAAAGTGTATCTGGAACAATTATTTTTCAATCAAACTCCGCCGCAGATATTGGATACAGCAGAAATGAAAAACGGAAAATTTGAGGTGAAAGCGCATGCCGCAGAAGAGGGTTTATACCGGTTAAAATTTGAAAAAAACGCCGGGTATATTTTCATTAATGATAAAGATGACATTGATTTTGCTGCAAATGCAAATGATTCTGTTTTAAACACAACAAAATTTAATACCCCGGCAAATGCCTCACTTACTGCGTTCATTATGAAGTTGGATTCCATTCATACCAATCTTATTAATGAAGACCAGACACGGAAAAATTACCAGCAGCAAAAAAATGATTCGATGGCATTTATTGCAGACAATGCTTTCAACATCAGCAATGCATGGTACAATAACTTTTTAGTTCGGTATATTGATACAGCAGCAAACCCGATCACAGCATTATTTGCACTAAGCTACACGCAGGATGTACCGATGGATACTGTTAAGAATCTGATTGCAAACCTCACCAAAAAATTTCCAAAAAATTCTTCTGTTGCAGAAATGCAGAAACAGTTTGATCAATATGCTGCCGGTCAGGGAAATAAATCTTCCGGCGATATTGCAGTTGGACAAACAGCGCCGGACATCACCTTACCTGACGTGGATGGAAAACCTTTTTCATTAAGTTCCCTGCGCGGCAAATATGTTTTGGTTGATTTTTGGGCAAGCTGGTGCGGCCCTTGCCGACAGGAAAATCCGAACGTTGTAGCTAATTACAACCAGTTCAAAGATAAAAACTTCACGGTTCTTGGCGTATCGCTCGACCAGGATAAAAAAGCATGGCTCAAAGCGATAAAAGATGACGGACTCGCCTGGAAACAAATAAGCGATCTGAAATTCTGGAACAGTGCCGCTGCTACTTTATATCATGTAGAAGCGATTCCTTACAATGTTTTAATCGATCCGCAGGGAAAAATTATCGCTACAGAATTAAGAGGAAATGACCTTCACAATAAACTGTCGGAAGTATTGAAATAGCAGCAGCAAAAGGACAAATAAGGCGACTTCTTGTTAAAAAATTTTGCAAAAAGCAATCAAATACCATTTGAGAAATGTTTTGCAAACCTATCTCAAACTGAATCGTTTGAAAATAAAACTCAGTAAAACAACAAATAAGAGTAATCCGCTTTTAGCCTTAATATTTTAGCAGTCAGTTAAATAAGCCTCATTGCCTTACAGAAAAAGGTAAGCCACCACGGAAGTATCAGCCAGAAGTATTGACGAAACCAGATTAAGAACACAATTTGTACGATAGCAGAAATTACAAATGCAATCCAATATTTACCAACAGGCTGAGTATTATCCATCAGAAAAAATTTTAGGCAAATATAATTGTAAAATGAATTGAACCGCCAATTTTTCACAAAAAAGTGGTTCATTGAAATCAATCTAAACCACTCTAAGCCAGTCTGAACTTCTGAATAAGGTATTCTAAACGATCATCTCAATATCCATACTTTTCTTTCCATCTCAGCTTTAGAAATTTTCTCAGTTCTTCTTCTCTTGCATTTTTCCCTGGATTATATAAAAGCGTATTTTTTATTTCATCGGGAAGAAATTCCATATTGGCAAAATTGTTTTCAAAACTATGCGCGTACTGATAGTTTTTGCCATAATCTAAATTTTTCATCAGTTTTGTCGGTGCATTTCTGATTGCTAAAGGAACCGGCAAATCACCATATTGTGTTACGAGCGCCTGTGCTTTTCCAATCGCTTCCAGGCTTGCATTACTTTTGGGAGAAGAAGCAAGATAAGTAGCGCATTGCGACAAAATAATTCTTGCTTCCGGGTAGCCAATCATATTTACTGCCTGGAAAGTATTGGTTGCTAAAACCAAGGCGGTTGGATTTGCATTTCCAATGTCTTCGCTCGCGAGGATTACCATTCTTCTCGCAATAAATTTTACATCCTCACCACCTTCAATCATGCGCGCCATCCAATATACAGCAGCATTGGGATCGCTTCCACGAATGGATTTGATAAAAGCCGAAATGATATCATAATGCTGCTCGCCTTTTTTATCATAAAGCGCGACTTTTTGTTGTGCCGCATGAAAGACCACATCGTCGGTAATTACAATATTATCATCGGATTTTTTATTTAATGAAAGTTGGTTGACGGTCAACTCAAGCAGATTTAATAATCGTCTTGCATCCCCTCCTGATAAATTAATCAGCGCTTCCGTTTCTTCAATTCGAATATTTTTTTTAGAAAGAAAATCATCTTCTTTTATCGCATGATCGATCAGCTTTATCAAGCCTTCTTTATCCAAGGCTTTTAAAATATAAACCTGGCATCGGCTCAGCAAAGCGCTGTTCACTTCAAACGATGGATTTTCTGTTGTAGCGCCAATTAAAGTAATAATCCCTTTTTCTACCGCACCAAGTAAGGCGTCCTGCTGGCCTTTATTGAACCGGTGAATTTCATCAATAAATAAAATCGCATTTTGCTCATGTTTTGCTTTTTCAATCACTTCCCTTACTTCTTTTACACCGGAAGAAATAGCGCTCAAAGTATAAAACGGAACTTGTAAAGTATGGGCAATAATATTTGCAATGGTGGTTTTTCCTACGCCGGGCGGCCCCCACAAAATCATCGAAGGAATCGTTTTATTTTCAATAGCATTTCGCAAAATGCTTCCTTTACCGGTAAGGTGTTCCTGTCCTATCAGTTCATTTAAAGTTTTTGGCCGAAGCCTTTCTGCCAAAGGAATTGTAGTCAATTATTGAATTATTTAATTATTCGAATTGTTCTTCCCTGGATATTGAATATTGAAAATTGCTTATTGAAAATTAAAAAATTGATTTATTTCTTCGTTCACGGAATTCTAATTTCAATTCGTCAAATAAGGCAAAACATCGTTAATTGTTACCGGCGCCTGTTTATCATCAATTTCCAACACCACACAATATCCATTTGCACCCCCGGCTTTCAGTAACCCATTGACCAGTTTTTGCTGGTCACTTTCCAATCTTTTGCCATCCCATATTTCTTTTGTGCAAAGACAGCCTTGTGTTGGGGTTAATGGATAAAACGGTTTTCCGGAATAATAATTAGGATCAATCGTTGTGCCATGAGCAATTATTTCACTTCTACCGGCAACACCTGAATAGTAAGAACCGTACAAAGGCAAATAATTTTGAAGTTTTTTCGGAATTAATTTTTGATACCAATCAATTGTCCACGTGGAATCTAAAATGGTAGAATCATCAAAAAACTTTTGAATGCTTAATTCTACCGGCATTCCCATTTGTACATTGGCTGTCGGACCAATAAAGTTGCTCATCGAAACCCCAAAACCGTACATTTTAAAAATCCCCTGCGGCGTATTTCCGTTTCGCAGATATCCGGGAAGATTGCTGATACTGCGTGCTAATTGAGGAATATGAAAAATATTGCCAGATGAATCTCTTACAAAATTTCCATCTGCATTTCTGATCAAAACCATTCCCGGATAATCCCGGTTTTTTCTCTGAAAGCTATACATCACGATCTGATGCGGAAGAAAATTTTTATTCAAAACTTCTTTCAAGAACGCATGAGCCGGTTGCGTATTTACTTCTGCCGATGCAAACCTCGTACTTAACATAAAAAGCACTGGATTTTTATATGCGGTATCGGTAAATTTTTCCAGTAATTTTTTCGAAAGTATTTTCTTTTCAACATCGGATTTTTTGTGTTGCAATAGATATTCAGCGCATATCGCAAAGATTTTTGGATCGGTTGTTTCTTCTAATAAAACATTTGTTTGCATAATAAATTTGCCGGGGTAATTGGTGTAAGCAAGCTCCATCAAAGCTCTTTGAAAAGGAATGCTTCTGACTCCGATGCTGTCGAATGCGTCATGAACCTTACTTTCAACAAACGGTGAATGGTAATTCATTACTTCCATCGCGTCAAAAGCATCCTGCCAGTTTTCTTCCGTGGAATCAGTAAGAGGTAATGAGAAATTTTTTGTGATCGAGTTTTTAATCAACCGGTCATTCATTTTTGTACGTGCCGCT
>JAHEZB010000258.1 GCA_023251285.1 Chitinophagaceae bacterium
TTGGGTTTTCCTGTTTTTGCTGTGGAATGGAATGACCCGAAAAGTGGCGTTGTTAAAGGTTTTAAGGAATTAGGGTTTATGCCGGAAGCATTTATCAATATGCTCGCTTTGCTTGGCTGGAACGATGGTTCTGAACAGGAAATTTTTACTTTACCGGAAATGGTAGAAAAATTCTCCATGGACAGGGTGCACTCTCATGGAGCGAAATTCGATTTTGAAAAAGCAAAATGGTTCAATCACGAATGGATCAAAAGATCATCAGTAGACAGATTAAAGCCTGATGTAAAAAAAATATTTGAAGAACATGATACTGTCATTGATGATGAAAATAAATTCGAAAAGATAATTGAACTAATCAAAGATCGTTGCACTTTATTAACTGATTTCTGGCAGCAGGGAAGTTTCTTTTTTGTTGCTCCCCCAGAAATTGATACCAGTTCGATTCTTCCAAAATGGAATGAAAATAAAAACCAGTTCTTCATTGAATTGATCCGTTCGTATTCCCTGATGAATTTGTGGGATACTGAAGGCATTGAACATACTTTTAAAGAACTTGCAGCCGCGAGTAAATTAAAATCCGGCGAATTGATGGGAGCCTTTCGCTTGATGCTTGTTGGTGGCAAATTTGGTCCTGGTGTTTTTGAAATTTCGTCAATTTTAGGAAAAGAAGAAACCATCAAACGAATTGAACATACTTTATCTTCATTGAAATAATATGGCTGAAAAAAATTCTTCTCAACTACAACGACCGATTCGTGTTTTGGTCGCAAAAGTGGGGCTCGACGGCCACGACCGCGGAGCAAAAGTAATTGCCACTTCGCTTCGTGACGCAGGTATGGAAGTAATTTATACAGGATTGCGGCAAACTCCTGAAATGGTAGTGAATGCTGCCTTACAGGAAGATGTCGATGCTATTGGCGTAAGCATTTTAACCGGAGCACACAACACAATTTTTCCCAAAATATTATCCTTGATGAAAGAAAAAGGAATGGATGATGTACTGGTAACAGGTGGTGGAATTATTCCTGCAGATGACATGAAAAAATTAAATGAAATGGGTGTTGGAAAATTATTTTCTCCCGGTACTTCTACAACTGAAATTGCAGATTATATAAAAGATTGGGTGAAGGAAAACAGAAATTTCTAAATAAAATAATTATGACTTTTTCAACAATACAAACTTCTCTCGTCAATCACATTTTCACCATTATCATCAATCGTCCTGATAAATTAAATGCATTAAACCAAGCTGTTTTGAATGAACTTAATGAGGCAATGGAGTTCGTTTATAAAGATGAAAAAATAAAAGGTGTAATCATCACCGGTGCAGGAGAAAAAGCATTTGTTGCCGGCGCAGATATTGCAGAATTTGTTTCCGTAAAAGATGATGAAGGCGCTACACTTTCCAAAAAAGGACAGGATATTTTTTTTAAAATTGAAAATTGTCCAAAACCTGTAATAGCGGCCGTTAATGGCTTTGCGCTGGGTGGCGGCTGTGAGCTGGCAATGGCTTGTCATTTCAGATTGGCAAGTAGCAAAGCAAAATTCGGACAACCGGAAGTAAACCTTGGTTTGATTCCCGGATACGGCGGCACACAACGCCTCACAATGCTAATTGGAAAAGGGAAAGCCATGGAAATGATGATGACCGGAAATATGATTGACGCAAACGAAGCTAAAACTCTCGGGCTTGTAAATTATGTAGAAACACCGGAAAATTTAATTCCGAAAACAAAAGAAATTTTAAATGTAATTCTTACTAAATCTCCGGTTGCAATTTCTAAAATCATTGCAGCAGTCAATTTTTATTTTGATAAAAAAGGGTTTGATGAAGAAGCAAAATTATTCGGTGAAGTTTTTTCAACGGATGATAAGAAAGAAGGAACTGCGGCTTTTTTAGAAAAACGAAAACCGGTTTTTAAATAAACACAAATCTTTCTGATAAATCTTTTCATTTTTATTCAATGATTTTTGAAAAACAAAAATCAAAATCATTCTTATTTATTTCTTTACTGCGATCGCTGCCACGAAAACCATTTGTATTTTTTCCTCCCCTTGCATTGGTTTAAATTTGCACTATCCTTTAAAAGATTTTAATAGAAAATATTATGGATTACAGAATAGAAAAAGACACCATGGGCGAGGTGAAAGTGCCAGCCGATGCCTATTATGGAGCACAAACAGAACGCAGCATTGAAAACTTTAAAATTGCCCAGGATATTAACAAAATGCCAAAAGAGATTATCCGTGCATTTGCTTATTTAAAAAAAGCAGCGGCAATAACGAATTTCGATGCAGGTGTTTTATCAAAAGAAAAACTGGATTTAATTACCAAAGTGTGTGATGAAATTCTTACGGGGAAACTAGATAAAGAATTTCCTTTGGTAGTGTGGCAAACGGGCAGCGGCACACAAAGCAACATGAATGTAAATGAAGTGATTGCTTATCGGGGACATGTATTGAATGGTGGTGAACTTTCCGACAAACAAAAAGTATTGCATCCGAATGATGATGTAAATAAATCACAATCGAGCAACGATACTTTTCCAACGGCGATGCACATTGCGGCTTATAAAATTCTGCACGATCTTACATTACCAGCTCTTGAAAATCTGAAAAAAACTTTTGAACAAAAGTCAAAAGACTTCATGCACATCGTGAAGATTGGAAGAACGCATTTCATGGATGCCACTCCGCTGACCTTAGGACAGGAATTCTCAGGATATGCATCTCAATTGGATCATGGAATAAAAGCAATCAAAAATACATTGCCGCATTTAAGCGAGCTGGCACTTGGCGGCACTGCCGTTGGGACGGGAATAAATACACCACCAAATTATGCGGTAAATGTTGCAGAAACTATTGCAGAATTAACAGGACTTCCATTCATTACCGCAAAAAATAAATTTGAATCTCTTGCTTCCCATGATGCAATCGTAGAAACGCACGGAGCTTTAAAAACCGTGGCAGTAAGCCTTATGAAAATCGCCAATGATATTCGTATGTTGTCCTCTGGGCCAAGGAGCGGCATTGGCGAAATCAGCATTCCTGAAAACGAGCCTGGCTCTTCGATTATGCCTGGTAAAGTAAATCCAACACAGTGTGAAGCACTTACGATGATTGCAGCACAGGTTATGGGAAATGACGTAGCGATCAGTGTTGGCGGCGCTACCGGCCAGTTTGAACTCAATGTTTTCAAACCAATGATTATTTATAATTTTCTACACAGCGCAAGATTATTAGGCGATGGCAGCAATAGCTTCAATGAAAATTGTGCAAAAGGAATTGAGCCGATTGAAGTGAATATCAAAAAACATGTGGACAATTCGTTGATGCTGGTAACTGCATTGAACCCGAAAATCGGTTATTATAAGGCGGCAGAAATTGCGCAAAAAGCACACAAAGAAAATACAACATTAAAAGAAATGGCGGTGAAATTAGGATACGTTACTCCTGAAGAATTTGATGAATGGGTAAACCCGGCAAATATGGTTGGAGAGTTGCCAGAATGATATGATGAACTTTATCATTCGCGTTTCACAACTTCACACTTCATAACTAATCAATAAAAAAGGCGTCTTTGAAAGGCGCCTTTTTTAGATTTGTTTTTCACTGTTAACGTGAATTGCTTTCATTCTTCTTTTGGCTATCGCGGCTTGAAGAAGATTTCTTCTTGTCTTCATTTTTACTGTCGCGGCCATGATCTTTTTTTGTAGGCATGATCTTTTTTTTTGAGTAAACTCACAATATTGTGACTCAATAGTTTATACCAAAAATATGCCAGTCGAGAAATGTTTAAAGGAGCGGCTTAATATCGTTATTTTGTAGAATTTTATTCTTCACACACCTCCCCTGTGGTGAAGCATCTACAAAAACACTTATTTATAAAAATTGAAATAGTAACAGCGGCGACTGCAAAAAGCCGATCGTGTTTAACTCTTTAAAAAAAGAAATGTTTTCATTTCATTGTCTTGCCGTCTGTAATTGCACACGTGAATAAGAAGTCGGGCTTACTGTCAAATGCCATCCTTATAATTTTCTTATCAGCTCATTTAGTGTTTTTACTGCCGTTAAAATTTGATGAGATAAAAAAAAACAGAACGATTGTGATGTGACAGTCTTACTATCGAAATAAAAGAAAGATTTAAGCGTTATCATTAATTAGAATTGAAGTTTGGTTCAATCTCAATTTTTTCTTTATGAGAAATTTAAACGTATCAGAACTCAGAAACACTTTTTTCACTTTACCGAAATGTCTTAAGTTATTTTTTAGATTCAAAACATCTTTCGTTTTCCCAATTTTCTCCATATTTTTTTTTGGAGTTGCATCACCATCTTTTACAAATGGGCAGGCTCTGATTTTTAGCTATAGTTATGAAAATGTAACTCGAAATAATGGTGGTGGTACCCTTGAAAATGGCGATATTATTGAAGTTCATGCGTTGGTAAAAGTGAATGCTCCTACCAAAAACTTTTATTATGTAGATACTATTAGAACAGGAACTTCTTTTGTCAATGGGTCATTAAAACTTGTTACCAACGAAGGAGTGTTATTCAATGGGCCCTATACAGACAACTCCAACGATGATCAGGGAGTTTATGATATTTCAAATGGCATTCCAAGAATCAGAATTAACATTGGAAGCGTCGCAGCATTCCCTCAAAGCGGAACTGCTGGTTTTGGGTCAACTTCCGGTGGCGGAACAGTTAATCCCGGTGATAAACCCAAATTTTATGGTACTACTTTATTTATGGTTGCCTACCAGCTAAAAATAACCGCCAACTTCG
>JAHEZB010000259.1 GCA_023251285.1 Chitinophagaceae bacterium
GCGCCGGTGATTGATTCCAAAAGTTTGAAAAGCGCTTTGAAATCCCTGCAGTAAATGAAACAACAGCGATGCAAGACCAATCATGTAAAGCGTAAACCAAACAGGATTTGTAAACACTTCTTTCATTTCTTCATACAGATTAATTACCGGTCCATGAAAATATAATTCATGTTTAGTGCTCGCCCAGAAATGATATAGATGCATCACCAAAAACAACAGAATAAATGTGCCCAGCCATCCCATATAGCGGCTGTACCATTTTATTTCCCGAGGATATTTTTTCTTTGCATAACCAATTTTTCGCGCTGCTCTATTTTGTTGCCACAATAAAAGCCCCTGGATAATATGTAAAATAAAAACAGCAAATAGGCCAACTTCAAGGAAGCGGATAAAATAATTGTGCAACATCACCGATGCAACGCGGTCAAATGTTTCTCCACCATCATTATAGAAAATTAAAGCGTTTATCGCGGCATGAACGATCAGGTAAAGGATGAGAAAAAACCCTGTTAATGCCATCAATATTTTTTTGCCTATCGAAGAGGTGAATGTCTGTTTCCAGGTCATAAGTGAGTGAGTTATTAAAATTTCAGATAGGCAAATGTACTACATGAACTTTAAATTTTTTGTTTGCTGATTTTTGTTCATTCTGTTTTTAGACAAAAAAAGCAGTTCCTTTTTTTCTGCTTTTTAAAAATGATTCTCCCTTTTTTAAAGCAGATAACAAAGAAATTTTAAATAGAAGAAATAAGCAGTTTTAGAAGAAACCAAATTACAATTGAGCTCCTGAAAAAATGGAAAAATAAGAATCAGCGATATTTCTTTCTTCACTGTAAACCATTTTATTTCAATAAGCTGCCGAAGGAAAACCCCTTTGATGAACTTATTAAACGTTAGCTTCCTTTAGATCCAGTTTTTTTTACGTTTTCAAACCCATCTTTAAAATCTTATTTTTGCCCCAAAATAATTTTAAGATGAACAAAGGCCCTGTTTCTCAATTTATAGAACATAATTATCGTCATTTTAATGCTGCCGCATTAATGGACGCTGCCAAAGGATATGTTACTCATCTCGATGAAGGTGGAAAAATGCTTGTTTCTCTCGCGGGCGCGATGAGTACTGCGGAATTAGGAATTTCTTTTGCAGAAATGATCCGGCAGGGAAAAGTGGATATCATCAGTTGCACCGGCGCAAACCTCGAAGAAGACATCATGAACCTCGTGGCTCATTCTCATTATAAAAGAGTACCGCATTATCGGCATTTGACCCCACAGGAAGAATGGGATTTGTTGGAAAATCATTACAACCGCGTTACAGATACCTGTATTCCTGAAGAAGAAGCATTCAGAAGATTGCAGCAGCATATTTATAAAATCTGGAAGGATGCAGACGATAAGGGAGAGCGATATTTCCCCCATGAATATATGTACAAGATGCTGCTGAGCGGCGTGCTGGAGCAGTATTATGAAATAGATCCAAAAAACAGCTGGATGCTTGCTGCCGCCGAAAAAAATATTCCGATTGTGGTGCCGGGCTGGGAAGATAGTACGATGGGAAATATTTTTGCTTCTTATGTCATCAAAGGAGATTTGAAAGCAAGCACCATGAAAAGCGGAATTGAATACATGCAGCAATTAACCGAATGGTATCGGGAATTATCTGTTGGAAGAGGACTTGGATTTTTCCAGATTGGTGGCGGCATCGCCGGCGATTTTCCAATCTGCGTTGTGCCGATGATGTACCAGGACCTGGAATGGAAGGATGTTCCATTCTGGAGTTATTTCTGCCAGATATCCGATTCCACTACATCATATGGTTCTTATTCCGGTGCTGTTCCGAATGAAAAAATTACCTGGGGCAAACTCGATATTCATACACCGAAATTCATCGTGGAAAGCGACGCAACAATTGTAGCTCCATTAATTTTTGCGTGGGTTTTAGGCCTTTAATAAGATAGTGATGTTTGCAAAAAAGAATTTCTCTCCCCAACAAGTTGGCTTTGTCACTTCATTGCCGATAAGCGGGCTTGCTGCTCTTGCATTCTATTCCTATAGCGAAAAGTGGTTGCCATCGTTGTTTGTGTTTCTATGCTTATTTATTATCAATTATTTAATTATTTACCTGACGGTAAAACGGTTTGTTTATCGGAAGATCAAACTGATTTATAAGCTTATTTATCAAACAAAAGCAAGTAAGAAAGAAGAGTTTTATTTCAAAAATATTTTACCTCAAAAATCTATCGATGAAGTAAATGAAGATGTGGAGCAATGGGCAGTTCAGCATAAAGAAGAATTGGAGGTTTTAACAAAAAACGAGACTTTCAGAAAAGAATTTTTACTCAATCTTTCACATGAATTGAAGACACCGATCTTTGCAATTCAAGGTTATGTTGATACCTTACTTAACGGCGCCTTAAACAACAATGAAGTGAATAAAAAATTTTTGGAAAATGCTTCAAAAAACGTGGACAGGCTCGTGAATTTATTGGATGATCTGGACGAGATTACTAAATTAGAAAGCGGTGAACAATTATTGCTGAAAGAAAATTTTGTTATCCAGGATTTGATAAAAGAAGTTTTTGAATCTCTTTCGATAAAAGCCGACGAACAGAAAATAAAATGCTTTATAAAAGATGGTTGTGAATTGCCGCTTACAGTTTATGCGGATAAAGAAAAGATTCGAATGGTTATTATTAATCTCATTGATAACGCTATAAAATATGGAAAGAAAAATGGCATTATTGAAGCCAGCGCTTACAAGGTAGATGGCAAAAAAATATTAATAGAAATTACTGACAATGGATACGGAATTGCAGAAGAACATTTATCCAGAATCTTTGAAAGATTCTACCGAACTGACTCAGCACGGGCGAGAAAAGCCGGAGGAAGCGGCTTAGGATTATCCATTGTAAAACATATTATAGAAGCGCATGAAGACACCATTCATGTAAGAAGTAAAATCGATGTAGGAACTACTTTTGGGTTTTTATTGCCTGCCGGGAAACACGCGGTTTTGTAGTAAAAGAAGAAATAACATGGATTTGTATTTTACGCAGACTAACCAAAGTCATATACGTCAAATTTATCCGCTTCTTTTAAAAAAAATCGTTGTTTACAGATCATTTGCTAAACAGCAAACAAACAATTATTTCCAATTCCAAATATGATTATTTTAAAATAAAAAAAGCGCTTTAGAAAAAAGCGCATGTATAACTTGATAATTTGATTCACTATTTCGATTGTGCCACTACTTCTTTCACTTCCGGAATCATTCTTTTCATCATTCCTTCTATTCCTGCTTTCAAAGTAATCATCGAAGATGGACAACCGCTGCAGCTTCCCTGCATCATTAGGTTTACGCGACCGTCATCATAACTTAAAAATTGTATCGCGCCACCGTCCATTTCTACGGCAGGTTTCACATAGTTTTCCAACAATTCTTTGATTCTTTTTACCACATCACCGTCATTTACGTGAATTTCGTTGGTACTTTCTGTTTTTCTTGCCGCAAGTTCTTCTTCATTTATAATTACATTTTCTTCTTCCAGGTATTCTTTCAAAAATTGTTTTATAGAAGGAATTACATCCTGCCAATCTTCCGTATCATCGGTTTTTGTGAGCGTAACAAAATTGCTTGCTATAAAAACCGCTTTTATGAATGGAAACGCAAACAATTGCATTGCAAGGGGCGAGGCGGAAGCACTTTCTTCATTTTGAAAATCCACACTCTTGCCCGGGTACAATAACTTGTTTGCAACAAATTTCATTGTCTCCGGGTTTGGAGTCATTTCTGTGTAAATACTTACTACCGTATTTCCCGTTTTAATCATAACAAATTATTTAGACGTGCAAAGATAAAGATTATAGCTAAAAAGGCCTTGTGAACTTTGTTAAGTTATACAAGTAATTATCTAATATTCCGCAAAAAGAAACTCTTATTTTTTTGCAAGCACGGGGTATAAAAAAAGGCAACCGGAGGGCTGCCTTTTCTAATTCATTTACTGCAAACCTGTAAGCCGGATTTTGTTCCGTTAAGAAAAACGGTGGTTATCATTTATCTGGTTGCTGCATTACTGCAACAATCTTGCTGCCTACCCTTCAGCATCAGACGAGCAGCCTTCTTCCGATGGTTACCGGAGCGCTGATATACGTGGCATTGCAGTACACTAGGTTTACCCGTAATTACAATTACTTGTAAAAACTGTGAGCTTTTACCTCACATTTTCACCCTTATCCCCACAGTACTGTGGGGACGGTTATTTTCTGTGGCACTTTCTTTCCGACTTTTCAATCAGAACCGGCTGTTAACCGGTGTGTTGCTCTATACTGTCCGGACTTTCCTCCCCTGATTTTAACAAGAGCGATAACCCGGTTTGCAGAGGTGCAAAGATAAGATGGTTAATGTGTTTAGAATCCGGAATTATTCCAAAACTTCTAATATTGAAAAAAAATCTCTGTGGCGCCAAATCCAAAATCATGATGATATTGATTGGCAAAAGTGCGCACTTCTTTTTTAGTTTTTAAAATTTCATGAATTTCATTGCGCAGTTTGCCGGTTCCAATTCCATGAATGATAATCAGATTGGGCTGATGATGAGCAACAGCGAGATTATAGTATTTTTCGAAATTTTTTAACTGGATTGTAAGAATATCAAAATTGCTGAGGCCTTTCCAATTGTCCATTAATTTTTCGATGTGCAGATCAACTACTGAACGTGCAGGTTCAAGTTTTTGTCTTATCGCAGACAAATCGTAAAGCTGCCCATATGTATT
>JAHEZB010000260.1 GCA_023251285.1 Chitinophagaceae bacterium
GCAATAAAGGACAGTAATTATTCTAAAATATTTTTCACTGATAATTTTGTTTCTAATAAGTTCCATTTTTCCAAACAGTTCCTCGGAGGAATATTTGTAACGATTGGGATGTTTGGCCTTGACCAGGATCTGATGCAAAAAAATCTCAGCTGTAAAAATCTCAAGGACGCGCAAAAAAATATGCTGAGTTTTACTTTTATTTTTGTGTTGATCAATCTGTTTTTTTTAAGCGTTGGAGCTTTGCTTTACATCTATGCAAACCGCGAAGGCATTCCAATCCCGTTGGATGCCGTTACGCATCAGCCGAGGACAGATTATTTATTCCCCGACATTGCCTTGAATTATTTTAAAGGTGTTCCGGCAGTCGTTTTTATGTTAGGCTTAACTGCTGCAACCTTTGCTACTACTGATTCCGGACTCACTGCTTTGACTACATCTTTCTGTATTGATTTTTTAAATTTTGATAAAAAAGATCCATCGAAAGAAAAAAAGATGGAACGTACCAGGACGTTTGTGCACGTTGCTTTTTCATTAATTATACTTTTCGTGGTCTTATTATTTAATGCCGTAAATGACGCATCTGTCGTAACGGCAATTTTTAAAGTTGCCACGTTTACTTATGGCCCACTCATTGGCTTGTTTGCATTTTCTTTATTTGCCAAAAAAAGACAAGTACTTGATTATGCAACACCAATCATCGTAGTAATCGCGCCGCTGTTGTGTTATTTTATAGATAAGTATTCAAAGGTATTATTAGATGGATACGTGTTTGCCGATGAGTTGATTATTGTGAACGGGCTTCTTACCTTTATCGGATTGTGGATCATGTCTAAAAGAAAAACATCCGACGAAATAAAATTATCCTATGCCTGATTTAATTAATGAAAAAGCAAATGATTATGCGGCTCATTTTTCTGAACCGACAGATAAGTTGCTACAGGAAATAGAAGAATTTACTTTAAACCATCATGCACATTCAAACATGCTGAGCGGTCCGTTGCAAGGAAAGCTGCTTGAAATGTTGAGTAAGATCATTAAACCAAAATTGATTTTGGAAATAGGAACTTTCACTGGTTACAGCGCATTATGCCTTGCAAAAGGATTGCAACACGATGGTTTTTTACATACGATAGAGTTGCGCGAAGAAGATGCCAGCATCTCGGAAAATTATTTTGCAAAATCTTCACAGTCTGAACAAATAATTTTACACAGGGGAAATGCGTTAGATATTATTCCGCGGTTGAATGAAGAATGGGATTTGGTTTTCATTGATGCGGATAAAACCAATTATATTAACTATTACGAATTAACTTTGCCGCGATTAAAAAAAAGTGGAGTAATTCTCGCGGATAACGTATTATTTCATGGTGATGTTTTGAAAGAAAATATTTCCGGAAAGAATGCAGTTGCGATAAATAGTTTTAATGAACACGTGGCAAACGATGACAGAGTGCAACAGGTAATTCTCACTGTCAGAGATGGTTTGATGATGATTCTTAAGAAATAACATTTTAAATTTTCGAACAAAAATTCCTGTTTATAAATGAACAAGGCGATTATAATTTTGTTGTTTTTTTTCGGTTGTTTTTGTGATTGTGCCGCCCAGACTATCACTGCACAACAATATGTACAGCAATATAAAGACCTTGCCATCAGTGAAATGAAAAGGATGGGAGTGCCTGCCGCTATTACACTTGCGCAAGGCTTACTGGAAACGCAAAGTGGTAACAGTGATCTCTTAAAAGCGTCCAATAATCATTTTGGCATAAAATGTAAAAGTACCTGGACGGCAGAAACAGTAAGCCACGATGATGATGCTCCCGGCGAATGTTTTAGAAAATATAAAAGCGCCGAAGATTCTTACCGCGATCATTCCAATTTTTTAAGAGGAAACAGTCGTTACGACTTTCTGTTTCAATTAGATCCTGCTGATTACAAAGCATGGGCATATGGTTTACGAAAAGCAGGCTATGCCACCAATCCAAAATATCCGGAAATTTTAATAAAATATATTGAAGACAACAACCTGGAACAATATACCATGGATGCGATCAATGATGTACCGCATTTCGATGTTGCTAAATACACAGATGATCCGGTAAATAATTCTGTTGCCTCCCAGGAAGATGATTCTGATTTGGCCATGCCAACAAATCTTGTTATCAATGGAGCGAAAGCTTTGTATGTTCCCAAAGGCACGTCTTTACTGGCTATTGCCACACAGCATAACATCGATCTGCAAAAATTATTAAACATAAATGATCTTACGACTGACGGCATTTTGGAAAAAGGACAATACATTTTTTTAGAGAAAAAAAAGAAAGAAGGACAACAGGATTTTTGTATTACTGAAGCTAATGAAACCATGTACGATATCTCTCAAAAATATGGAGTGATCTTGCAAAATCTCTATTCTTATAATCAATTTACTCCCGATGATTTTATTGTCGCAGGCACAAAAATATTTTTGAAGCCAAGGGTGTTCAAGGAAATAGCAGCAAATGCAGATGCCGGAAAGCAAAATGCGCCTTCGACCGGAAGACAAAATCCTCAAACTACAAACATCAAACTTTCTAACCTTCAACCGTCAACATCAAACCTGCAATCATCAACTCATGAAGTGCTGCCAAAAGAAAGTCTTTATGGCATCTCAAAGAAATATGGTGTTACAGTAGATGAGTTGAAAAAATGGAACAATTTGACCAGCGACCATATTCACACCGGGCAGCAGCTCATCATTTCAAAATAATTTATGTCTACTTTAAAAGTACACGACAAAGAATTTATTCCTTATATCACTTCGCAACAAATAGAAGAACAAGTGACAAGAGTTGCTGCTGAGATCAATAAAGATTACGAAGGTAAAAGGCCTTTATTTATTGCCATACTGAATGGCGCGTTTATTTTTGCCGCAGATCTTTTTAAAAAAATAAATGTGGAGGCGGAAATTTGTTTTATAAAACTCGCTTCTTATAAAGGTGTAAAATCTACCGGGAAAGTTATTACCGCTATCGGCCTCGATGCTGAACTTTATAATCGTGATGTGATCATTGTTGAAGATATTGTGGATACCGGCAAAACATTGTCACAGTTTTTGCCACAATTAGAACATCATCATCCCGCATCTCTGAAAGTAGCTTCTCTGCTTCACAAACCTGCTGCTACTGTACATTCCATTAAAATAGATTATCTTGGTTTTACTATACCTGATAAATTTGTATTGGGATATGGATTAGACTACGACGGACTTGGAAGAAATTTGAAAGAAATCTACCAACTTATTTAAGCTTTTTGAAAAAATGAATTTCAAAGGTTGGCGTTATCAAATATATTTTCTTGAAAACAATTCTGACCATATTTGCTGCTTTATTTTTTATTAACCCGGCCAGTGCTCAGTATTATATTCGTGGCGAAGTGAGGGATGAAAAAAATCAACCCCTGCAGAATGTCAAAATATATATGCCTGAAAAAAGTTTACTTTATTCAAGCGGTGTTTCAGGTGGATTTGGTATTCCTACTTCGAATTTATATGATTCATTGATCTTTAGTTTGGACGGATTTATTTCAAAGGCGATAAAAATTAAAACACAGGAATACCAACATATTATTTTACAATCGTCTCTTTCGGCTTCTCACACTTCCAGGCAAAAAATGGTTTCTATTACAAGGGGGATAACCGGAAATATTTTGCCGGTTTCATATTATCTTGATGAGAGCTACAGTAATCTTGCAGAAAATGATTTTATCAAAACAAGCGATAAAACCAGCACTGAATTTTCGATGCGTATTGATAAAGCATCTTACAGTAATATACGGAGGTTCATCAATCAAAATACGAAAGTGCCGATAGATGCTGTAAGGATAGATGAAATGCTCAACTATTTTAATTTTAACTATAACGAACCTGATGGTAATGAGGTATTTCGGCTACAGTCGCAGGTTTCAGATTGCCCATGGAATAAGGGTCATCGGTTACTATTTTTAAATTTATCAGGAAAAAAATTAAATCTCGATCATGTTCCTCCATCCAATCTTGTTTTTTTAATTGATGTTTCCGGAAGCATGGATTTGCCGAACAGGCTTCCACTTTTGAAGGAAGCGTTTCAATTATTGGTAAAAAATTTAAGAAAACAGGACACCGTTTCAATTGTAACTTATGGTGGGTCGGTGGGAGTGTGGCTACAACCAACCAGTGGTAAAGAAAAGCAAAGGATTTCTAAATCGATTGAAGAATTAACCGCTTCAGGCGACACGCCCGGCGAGGCCGCAATCAGAATGGCGTATAAATTAGCCCAGGCAACTTTTATTAAAGGTGGAAACAACCGCATCATTCTTGCAACAGATGGTGATTTTAATATCGGGCAAAAAAGTGAAGAAGATCTGGAAAATTTGATTTCAAAGGAAAAACTATCCGGCGTATATCTTACTTGCCTTGGTGTGGGAATGGGAAATTATAAAGACTCAAAAATTGAAGTTTTAGCCAAAAAAGGAAATGGAAATTTCGCGTATATTGATGACGTAAGAGAAGCGGAAAAAGTATTGGTTACAGAATTCACACAGACACTTTATTCCATTGCGAGCAACGTGTACATTAGCGCCAGATTTAACCCCGCGGTGATCAGCCAATACCGCCTGGTCGGGTATGATAATAAAAAAAGCATCATCGCAGAAAATAATTTCGAACTTGAAGGTGGCGAAATCGGCTCAGGCTCTGGCAACACAGTAATCTTTGAATTGATTCCTGCTGCAAATGATTCTTT
>JAHEZB010000261.1 GCA_023251285.1 Chitinophagaceae bacterium
AAATTCATCAATCTCACTGAAAGGACCGTTCACCCTATATTTTGCGGGTGCATGTACGTCTGTCATTATCCGGTTTCTTAATAATTCCGGCCGTATCTCATACAACCAGCTCAAAGCATATCCCATGAAGAATCGCTGCATGGGTGAAAGTCCGGCGATCGTCTTATTTTCTTTAAAAACATCAGATTTTTTAAAAGCATCAATACCAATCTCTAACCCGCCCAGATCAGCAATATTTTCTCCCTGGGTTGCTCTTCCATTAATATGTACACCAGGTAATGGTTCATAATTATTAAACTGGTTAATGATTACTTGTATCTGTATTGCTGTTAAAAGAATTTTGGAAAAAAATAAGTTGTACTTTGATGCATGAATGTATTCTGGTTTTATAAATCTTTTACATTTACAAGATTCACTTTTTCTTTCTGAAATCTATTTTAATGAAATTTATATTCTTCTTTTTACTTCCGTTCCAGCTTTTTGCCCAAAGTTTTACTCCAAAAGAAATTGCTTCCTGGAAACAGCAAGCAAAAAACATCACCATCATCCGTGATAATTTTGGAATTCCCCACGTTTATGGCAAAACTGATGCAGACGCGGCTTTTGGGCTGTTGTATGCACAATGCGAAGACGATTTTCCAAGAGTAGAAATGAACTATATTGAAAAACTTGGGAGGCTTGCAGAAGTAAACGGAGAAAAAGATTTGTACAACGATCTGCTGATACGGCTGGTTATTGATTCTTCTGATGCGATCAAAGATTACAATAACGCTCCGCTTTGGTTAAAGAAACTTTGCAATGCTTACGCAGATGGAATCAATTATTTTTTGTACAAAAATCCACAGGTAAAACCGGCACTATTAAAGCGATTTGAAGCGTGGTATCCGATGCTTTGGACAGACGGCAGTATCGGTGCAATTAGTACTGCAGGAGTGACTGTAGGAGAATTGAAAAATTTTTATTCAGGAGAAAATGAACCGGTAGCGAGAATAGAAAACGTGGAAGAAAAAGTAACCGGATCAAACGGCTTTGCCTTTGCGCCAACAATTACCAAATCGCACGATGCGATTTTATACATTAATCCTCATGTTACTTTTTATTTTCGTCCTGAAGTGCATATGGTGAGTGATGAAGGATTGAATGCTTATGGCGCGGTTACCTGGGGACAGTTTTTCGTGTACCAGGGTTTTAATGAACACTGCGGATGGATGCATACTTCAAGCTACGCAGATGTTTCAGACGCTTATATTGAAAAAATAACTTCAAGAAATGGTCAGCTTTTTTATCAATATAATCGAGAAGAAAAACCTGTCTTACATAAAAAGATAATCCTCCATTATCGTATTGGTGAGTCAATGAAAACAAAGATTATTGATGCATTATTCACAGGACATGGTCCTATTATGGCAAAAAGAAATGGTGAATTTATCAGCGTAAAATCACACAACAGGGATGTCAAAGGTTTGATCCAAAGTTGGGAAAGAACCAAAGCGAAAAGTTTTGCTGATTATAAAAAGGTAATGGATCTTTTGGCTAATACTTCTAACAACACCGTATATGCAGATGCTGAGGGAAATATTGCTTACTGGCATGGAAATTTTATCCCAAACAGAAATCCAAAATATGACTGGTCAAAGCCCGTAGATGGCACTACATCAGCAACGGAATGGCAAGGGTTAACACCGGTAAATAAAAGTATTCATATTTATAATCCACCAAATGGCTGGTTAGAAAACTGCAATTCTACTCCGTTTACTGCTGCCGGAAAATACAGCCCAAAGAAAAATGATTACCCTGCTTATATGGCGCCGGACGGACAGAATTTTCGCGCCATAAATGCGATTAGAATTTTACCAAAAGAAAAATCTTATACCATTGATAAAGTGATTGAAAAAGGCTACTACACTTACCTTGCTGCGTTCGAAGTTTTGGTTCCTGCATTGATTAAATCTTTTGATCAGATTTCAAAAGAAGATTCCTTATATGAGCAATTAATTGAGCCGATAAATCTTTTAAAAAAGTGGGATTACCGATGCGGTGAAAATTCTGTAGCAACAACACTTGCAGTGAATTGGGGTGAAAGAATATTAAAGACGATTTACAGCGTCAATATTCCTGAAGGAGAGGAGGATGACCAGGTAACAAAAACACACCAATTTGCTGCAACTGCTTCTCCGCAAGAATTGTTACAACCATTTCTATCAACCATTAAATATCTTGAAAATACTTTCGGTAAATGGGAAATTGCATGGGGAGAAATTAATCGTTTTCAAAGAATATCCGGCGATATTGAAAATCATTTTGATGATGATTCAGCAAGCATTCCGGTTGGCTTTGCTTCTTCTACCTGGGGAATGATTCCGTCTTACAGCAGCCGGGTTTTTCCGGGAACTAAAAAAAGATATGGCGTAAACGGAAACAGCTTTATTTGTGCAGTTGAATTTGGAAAAAAAATAAAAGCAAAATCATTGTTAGCAGGAGGGGAAAGCGGCCATCCGGATTCAAAACATTTCTTTGACCAGGGATATATGTATTCAAAAGGGGTTTTTAAAGACGTTTTATTTTATAAAGAAGACGTGTTGCAACATGCGGAAAGGAAATATCATCCGGGAGAATAAGAATCTGCAATATTTGTTCTTTCGCTAAATGATTTTAAATCCTAATCGCCATATCCGGCAATTACATTAATGGTAAGCGCGATCATGATAGTGTTAAAGCCAAAAGAAAGCAAACTATGCCACAAAGCGAGTTGGCGAAATCTCTTTGAAGTGATATTTACATCAGATACCTGGAAAGTCATGCCGAGAACAAAAGAAAAGTAAGCGAAGTCAATATATTCAGGAGTTGCATCATCGGGAAATGACAACCCGCCACGGTACTTATCCGGTGTGTTGGCATGATCGCCATAATAAATGTGGGCATAGCGTAGCGTAAAAATTGTATGAATTAAAAACCATGAAAAAACCATTCCGGCAATAGCAATTGGAAGTCTCCAGGAATGGCTTTCATGCCCACTGTGTTTTACTACCAATAATAACAATACTGCCAGGAACGAAGCGATTGTTGATACGATCACCAGTATAAAAATTATCGAAGCTGCCTGGTCCTGAACCCTTGCCTGCTCCCGGATCTGTTTGGATTTGGTTATTAAAAAAGTAACCCAGCTCATTATGATCATACAAAGGCTAAAAGTATCCCAGCCTATCATTACATGAGTAAGAAGATCAATGTTTTTTATCTCAACAATAAAATAAACGGCTACTGCAATAGCAAGACAAATAAAAAGTTTTTGAAATGAATTGATCCGGTCAAAGATTGGAAATTTCCACTTTTGAGGTATTTTTTTTGATTCCATATATAAAATTAGTAGTTCAAATGTAGAGTAATAAAAGATGTGAAGTGTATATGAAAATTTTATAGAAACAAGTATGCCATGATTTTTTAAGTCGTTTTGAACCTGATCTTACCGTATTAATAATTTAGCAGTTTTTAGGTTTTTTGGCGGTTATTCAAATAATATTCAGCGAAGCAACAAATAACTGCGATTTTTAATTATGCTGGTGACGTTTCAAAATATACAGGAATGGTAATTTGTCAATAGCATTGAAATAGTACCTTCACCATTATTTAATTTTCCTTTCAAATTCGTCCGTAAATTATAAGTGAAAAAATGCAATTAAAAGATTCTCTTTCATTAGCCTTTCGTACCGTCAAAAGTAACAAGCTTCGCACGGGCATTACCGTTGCAATCATCGCTTTTGGTATCATGGCGCTCATCGGAATCATTACTGCTATTGCATCAATGAATCAAAGCCTTTCTGAAAGTTTTGCTACGATGGGTGCTAATTCATTCAGCATTCGCTACCGTGACATCAATATAAGAATAGGGGGTGGAAGGGAGGTGAAAAAAACCAGTACGGGCGCTTTAAAAGCGAAAAAATCCAACGAAAGAAAGATAATCACCTACCAGGAAGCGCGGCTTTTTAAAGAACGTTATAATTTTCCCGCGAGAGTAAGTATTTCGTTAAGCGGTCCTCAAAGTATAATTGTAAGCAATGGAGAGGTAAAGACAAATCCCAATATTTCCATGAGCGGAGGTGATGAAAACTACCTGGTGCAAAATGGTTATACGCTGGGCGGAGGAAGAAATTTTAATAAACTGGATGTTGAAAGTGGAAGAAATATTTGCATTCTCGGGAATAGCGTTGCGCAAAAATTGTACGGTGACAATACGCTTCGCGCATTGGATCAGACGATCAAAGCTGACGGCATCAAATACAGGGTGATTGGCGTTTTGAAAGATAAAGGCTCCAGCGCTTTTTTTAATGCAGATAATATTGTACTTACTACTTACAACAATATTCGCCGCCTTTTTCCAACCGATGGAACGTCATATAATATTGGCGTAATGGTAAATAACGTCAATGAAATGGACGCGGCGATTTCAGAAGCAAAGGGCACGTTCAGGCCGATAAGAAAACTGGCTATTGATGAAGAAAACAACTTTTACATCAATAAAAGCGATAGCATCGCAGAAGTTTTTAAAAACAGCCTTGGCACTATTACCACAGCAGCCGCTTTCATAGGTTTGATTACATTATTTGGAGCAGCAATTGGTTTAATGAATATCATGCTGGTAGCAGTAAACGAGCGTACACGCGAGATTGGTTTAATAAAAGCGATTGGTGGTAAGAGTAAAAGCATCCGCGCTCAGTTTCTGTTTGAATCTATTTTTATTAGTTTAATTGGCGCCGTATT
>JAHEZB010000262.1 GCA_023251285.1 Chitinophagaceae bacterium
TGATCGTTGTTTAACTTTTTTTGCGCCAGGACAAAAATACTTTTTGATTTTATCAAAACATGAAAAGGTGTTGATAATTCAATGTTAACAAGCTGCCCTGCTATTAAAAGAAACTAAAATAGAAAGGTCTTTATTTCTTTCTTTGCTGTAGCAATAAAACAATTATTCGTTGTTTAGTTTTCGCAAATATTCTCTCGCTAAAATTCCGGATTCTTTTAAATCATCCTTTGTCCATCCACCATCAGAAGCAGCGCCAGCCTTCAATACCGAGCACGTTTCGTCTTTATCAGATACCGACCAGGTGATCCAGCTTATCTTATTTTTTTCTGACCAGTCGATCCATTTCTGCCATTCGTCCTTATTGATCGCTCCATCGCCGCTGGCTTCCATTCCTGCTGATTCGGAGATGAAAAGCGGCAATCCTTTTTTCAATGCATAATCTCCTTTGTCGCGCAATTCCTGTTTGTGAGTAGCGGCATAATAATGCAAGGTATACATCAGGTTGTGATAACCTTTAATCGGATCATCGGCAGGAAGATTAATGTCCTGGTCCCAATGAGGAGAACCCACAAGAATGACATTGTTGCTGTCGATCGCTCTTATCGTTGAAATGACTTCTGTTGAATAAGCTTTGACATCCGCCCACGAATCATACTCAGGCTCATTAAAAATTTCATAAATAATGTTTGGGTACTGATGATACTTTTCCGCCATTTCTTTAAAAAATGTTTTTGCTTCATTCAGCCTGATATGGTGGCTGTGCCAGTCGATAATTACGTAGATACCTTCTTTGATGGCGGCATCCACAACCGCTTCTATCCGTGCCTTGGATTCTTCCGGTTTATCTATATATCCATTTTTTGGTTCTACGCCCATCGCCGCCCTTAAAACTGTTGCCTTCCAATCATTGTACAACCATTTTACTGCTCCTTCATTGTAAAAACGTGGCCAGAAATTATGCCATCCAAAACTCATTCCCCGAAGCACGACATCGTTTCCGTGCTCATCTTTTAATTGTGTTTTATCCACATGCAACTGCCCATGAATCTTTACAGGTTGAGCATTGATAAACGAAGTCGTCATACAGAAAAAAGCAGCAAGAATAATTGTTCTCATTTGTTTTAAAGCATTAGGAAAGAAAATGTATTTATTATTTTTTTTTGAAGCAAGCATTTTGTAAATCTATGAAATCGTTGGCTAAAAAATCCTTTCAATTCGTGGCAATTGATAAGAATTGGTGAGTCAGCTCATTCGCAATTTTCTTCCCAGATAAAACGCCTTTCATTCAAATCAAGGGCCACCAGATTCCCAAAAGGAGGAAGATAATTATAAACGCAGCCACCATCAATATCAATACAATTACCTTTTTGATTCAAAATATACTTAAGAGATTTTGGTGTATGTCCATGAATCAACAACCGGTTTTCGAGCGCTGGCTGCCGGGAAGAAAAATCGCGGATCCAAAGCATTGCTTCTTTATCTTCAAAGATATTTTTACGTCGAAAATTTAATCCGGCATGAACAAAAATGTATTGTTCTGTTTCAATATAAAATTCTGTTTCTATAAAGAATGAAATATATTTTCCAGGCAAAGTTTCCAATGTATTTATTCTAAAGCTCTGGAGCGTTTGTGCACCGCCATTTCTGACCCAAAGGTCGTAAGCAGTTGGGTCGATCAGACAATCAAGCAACATTTGTTCATGGTTTCCCCGGAGCGTAGAAACGCTATAACCGTCCTGCCGAAGCTGCAAAATGAGGTCTATCACGCCTTTGCTGTTTTCACCCCTGTCAATATAATCACCAATGCAAAAGATCTGATCTGTCTTTTGAAGTTGTATTTTGTGAAAAAGCAACTTTTCAAATGTCTTGCTGCAGCCATGAATATCACCGATTGCAAAAGTTCTTTCCATGTTATTAATGCTTTTTAAACCGTATTAAAAGGCTTACTGCTTTGGCTGTGCAGGGAACAAGCCATTCACCATTTTCTACCAGTAAACAAACAAATCATGATGATTTGCAATTCCAGCAATTCCTTTTTATGGTTCTTTATAAATCTTTCCATTTTTCATTACAACAAGTGTATTTCGAATGGAATGAATATCTGCTGACGGATCGCCCTGAACAGCAATGATATCAGCAAATAATCCCTTTTTTATTCTTCCTATTTTGTCTGCATAACCGAACACATCTGCATTCACCGATGTAGCCGATCTGAGCACATCCGGCGCTTTCATTCCATACTCCACCATCATTTCCATTTCCCTTGCATTATCGCCATGCGGAAATACACCGACGTCGCCACCCATACAAATCGTTACCCCGGAACGCAGTGCGGCTGCAAAACTTTTTTTCTTCGCCGTAATTCTTGCCGGCTCGGGAGTTGTTCCTTTTTTCCAACCCGAATATTGCGCAATCGCATCTCCTGCCGCTACTGTAGGGCACAACGCTACACCTTTTTCTTTCATCAGTTTAAAAATTTCTTCCGTACCATCGTTGCCGTGTTCTATTGAGTGTACACCTGCATCAATGGCTCTGCGCATTCCTTCCGACGTGGTAGAATGAACCGTTACAAACCTTGCGCTGCTTTTAGCAATCGCAACTGCAGCTGCTAGTTCTTCGGTTGTAAATGTTGGCTCTGATTCTCCATTGATGCCATATGAATAATCAGCGTAAATCTTAATCACATCTGCTCCTTTTGAGATTTGTGTGCGCACTTCTTTTTCCAATTCTTCTTTGTTACCTACTTCGGCAGCGCCTTGTGGCAAATCAATATCTGCATTGCTAAAACGTGGCCCGTAACTCCCTTTGGCAACAATCGCTCTTGTAGCGATGATCATGCGGGGCCCAGGCACAATGCCCTTTTCAATGGCCGTTTTTAAACCGGCATCATCATACATGGCACCTTCGGTTCCTAAATCTCTTACGGTAGTGAAGCCGGCCATGAGTGTGGCTTCTGCATGCGTAACCGCTCTCGCTGTTCTCTCCGCGCGGCTTTCTTTCAACACCTGGTCGTTCCAGCTTGTTTCATTGTAAGGGTGCAGAAATAAGTGTGAATGGCCTTCTATCAATCCGGGCAAAAGTGTTGCTCCTCTCAATTCGATTATTCGTGTGTTGGCGGGAAGTTTAAAAGTCATTGGCCCGGCAGCTTCTATTTTATTTCCATGCACCAGCACCACCCACCCGGTGTGCATGCTTTCTCCGTCAAAAACCCTTTCTGCCTTGAAAAGGTAAAATGAATCGTTTTGTGCAGATGCGAAAAAAGAAAAAAATAAACAGGTTAGATTTAATATCATTTTCATGAAGGAAAGATAATAAATGATTTCTGATGTGATGATTTCTAATGTTTGAAATCAATAAGTTCTTATTTTAAAAGATAACACTTATTGGCTTTCGGTTCTTTTACTTGAAAGTGTTCATGCACGAATCTTTCCTCCTTCGACTTTAGTCTAAATAAACAAATGCGAAAAGAAAGGTAGAAGCTGATAGGCGTTATTTTCCGAAAAAAGGTAATTTGAAAGTGTCAATTATAATGGATCTGCGTAAGCTTTACAGTAAAGCAACAATTATTGTAAATTGTTATTTTCGAATAACCTGGAATATTGCAAAGCGACTGGAATTGGCACATAAGCTAATCAGCACATTATAATTCTTCGATCCAAATGGCGATATTATGAGGGGCGAGTTCATTGCCGCCAAAATAGGGAAATAATTTATATCCTTGGGCCAAAGTGGTGGTACTGGCACGAGGCATTTTTGTTTCAATGCCATTTAAAGTAAAAACATATTCATTCCCTGAAACCTTTATTGAGCACGTGTTTTCTACTCCAATCTGTACGGTTCCGAGTTCTTTAAAACTCATTACGCTGTTATTATAATCATAAGCAAAAAGGCGAAGCGCATTGTCGCTCCACCGCCAGCCAAAGCGTGCGCTGTATTCATGATGAGCAGCGTTATTGTCGCTAAAGCCATACAACTTATTAATGTCTGATTGATTGCTATCGGCGACGGTTTTATAAATTGCAGAACTGTCAAATTTTACTTTAAAACTTACCTGGCTGCATTTTACCGGTACAAAAATGCTTTTATCACAATATTGCTGGCCTTTCTGAATCGTATATTGAATGTATTGGTCTGAAACAGCTTCAGATCCTTTTTTTGCAGAAATACTACTATCGGTCGTTTCAATTTGTTTGCTGCATGACTGGAAAATAAGCACGGAAATGCTTAAAATAAATAAATTATGTTTCATAGGTTGGATAACGTATCCTTTTTTCAAAATAAAAACGAAAACCCGGCAATAATATTTTGAAAAGAGGGGATAAAAATGTGAACCAGGTGAATTATTTACAATTCGTTAGCAAGGCTGATTTATTTTAAATATTTTCCATTCAATAATTTATAATTATGCAGCTCATTTCTCCAATTCCCAAACGCCACTCTCCATTGGTTCTAAAGAGAAATCAGTGATCGATTTCACTTCGCCTGTTATCACATTTTTCATTTTTGTAAAACCGGTTGTTCTTTCAGAATATTTTTTAATATCAATCGTCAGTTTTTCTTTTGCTGTATTTAAAACAGTCATAATTGTTTGTTTGCTGTCGTACCGGAAAAAAACATATTCTCCTTTTGCAGGAGCAAATTGCATCATCTTTCCTGTCGTGATCGCCGAAGACTTTTTTCTGAAATTTGCCAGGGTTGTAATGTATTTCCAGATATCTTCTTCTTTAGCGGTTCTTCCTGAAACGGTAAACTTA
>JAHEZB010000263.1 GCA_023251285.1 Chitinophagaceae bacterium
TATTTTTTTTGTCTTTTCTCAAAGAAATTGTTTTGCACAGTTCAGCAAACAAATCGACAGTCTGTGCACGATGTGTAACCGGAATACATCGGATTCTGAGAAGGTGATTACCCTTGGCCTTCTTGCCAATTATTACAACCTCTTTTATCTAAACGATAAAGCCGACAGCACAGTTGAAAAACAATTATTGGTTGCGGAGCTTTCCAACAATGGCAATTTGATTCTGGCAACTCTATTTGGCAATGCGATTCTGAATCTGAGCTCTACAGCCACTTCTGAAGAATATGATAGAACGATGCGCTTCATTCAAAAAGGAATTGATTATGCACAGGCAAATAGAGAATATAATTACTTAGCGTTGGGTTACAACCGTTTGTCCGATTTGCAAAGCCGCAGAGGTCAAACCGATGATGCGCTTAACAGTTCTATGTCTGCTTTCTCTGTGCTCGAAAATGTAACATCCGATTCCGTAAAAGTTGAAACATATATTGCCGTTGGAAATGCCTATCATGCAAAAGGAGAAGAAGTGCAGGCTTGTAACAATTACAACAGTGCTTTTGACATTGCAACAAGAATAAATTCAGTCACCCTGCTTTCACGAATCTATCACTGTTTTGCTGAAATGTATAATAACCTCGGAAGTAATGACCTGGCAAAAGCTGAACTAAAGGAAAGCCTTTTATTAAATAAAAAAAATAAGAATCCGGGTGGAATGATCATGGATTATATCGACCTTTCAAGGTTTACTGATGAAAAGTTTTATATCAGCGAAGCTTTGAGAATTGCTGATTCTTTAAAACTGTATCAATATTTAATACATGCAAAAAGACTCATTTTTGCTTATACCTATGCTGTAGACAAAGACCGGCAAAAGGCTTTAGAGTACCTCCAGGATGATCCTGATTTAAAGCAAACCTTTTTAAATAGCGGCATTGAAAGCTATTACCAGGCATTGGGAAATATTTATTTGTATTCATCGCAACCTGATTCGGCGTTATACTATTATTTGCTGGCGCTTCCGGGATTCGAAAAAAAGTTTGATCAACAAATGAAGATGGATCTCTATGACCAGATGGCACAGAGCTATACTTTAAAAAAAAATTATTTAATGGCAATTGAATATTATCTGAAAGCTTTGGAAATAAGCAGGCAAAGAAATAAACGTAGCAGCACGATTTCTTTTTCTGATTCGCTTAGTGATTTGTACGAAAAACAAAATGATTTTAAAAATGCCTTTCTTTCTATAAAAGAAGCCGATTCAAACCGGGAAATATTAAAAACATTTTCAAAAGAAAAAGATATTGCTTTACTGAAAGTGGATCGTGAAATCCGGCAACACGAACAGGAGTTACTGCTCGAAAAGAAAAAAGAAAATATGCACAAGAACATTCAATTTATGATGATTACCATCGTGCTGGTTCTTGTGTTTTTTATGATACTCTTTGTTGGTTCTTTCCACGTGTCTAAAACCACTGTAAAAATCCTGGGGTACTTTTTCTTTATCTCTGTATTTGAATTTATTGTGTTGCTGATAGACCAGTTTTTTATCAAAGACACGGTGAATCATCAACCATTAAAAATATGGTTAATCAAGATAGGATTAATCGGCCTGCTTGCTCCTTGTCAACATTTTCTTGAACGCAATTTGATCACTTTACTGGCATCTAAAAAACTCATAGAAGTGCGTTCCGGCGTGGCTTTCAAACGCTGGTGGAACAACATAAGAAAATCTTCTTCACATAAAGAAGAGTTGGAAGAAGATACGGCTCTATTGTGATAATTATTATTGCAAAGTGCAATTGGGTGGTGGCGGACAATATGGGTAAGGCTTAATATATTGAACTGCTTTATATGAGCCTGTAACCTCTGGTTTCAGTTGTATCCTCATTATTACTGTTGGATAATTCTGATGTTTGTTAGTTTGCGAAGCTAAAACAAATTTAACATTAGCAACGGTTGTAAAAGTTGCTGCTTTCTTTAAAACTTCAGGATCAAAGCTAGCCCATGAATCCAATAATTTTTTTTTATGAGTAAAATGATATTTGTGTTTAGGAAACCCGTTAATCATCGCCATCGCTTCTTGTTCAGATATCGCATTTGGACTCTTAAAATAATTCTCAGCATCGGTTAATTTAGGGAAAGCTTCAGTGTTCAATTTTTTTGATGAAGAACAGCTCAGCAGCGTACATACAATTATGCCTGCTGCAAAAAATAAATTTTTCATGACCTGATTTTTTTAAATGATAAAATTGAATGAACAGCAGTTGCTCAAAAGATGATTGATCTTGTTTTCTTGTGGAGGCTGAGGAATAGAACCGACTATGAAAAGTGATTCTATTGAATAAAGTTATCATTTATAAATTCAAATTAAAAATAATTTTTGCTTATTTAAACAAAAACGACTATCACAGCAAAACGACTTTTAAGCCCGATTTCGGATTTGAATTTGTAGAAAGATATCAACAGGATTTATTGAAATCATTGTAATTGCTGTTTCTTTTTTTTAAAAAAAAACAGGAATAATTTTTTCTTATTCATTTTTATTATTCATTTAAAAATAAAAACACATGAGAGATTACAACTGGAATCCTTACGAAGGCGACTGGCATGAATCGAATGATTACAGAGATTCAAACTGGAATTATGATCCGCGTGACCAGAATTATTATTTAGGAAGGATCAATCAATCTGGCAATAATGATTTGAATATGAGGTATTACACTGACGATTACAGCGACCGTTATTATCGCCACAATGAATTGGAAAGAGCTGATGAACAGCCTCCTGTTTACCCACCGGAACATCCGTATAAAAACAATGATTTTTATGGCCACAAAAAAAGGAATTACAAGATGCCCCAGGGGCCGCATCGTGGAAAAGGTCCTAAAAATTACAACCGTTCGATAGAAAGGATTAAAGAAGATGCGTCTGACCGGTTAATGGATGATTCATTAATTGATGCTTCAAATATTGACCTGGATGTAAAGGATGGTGAGCTTATTTTATCTGGAACCGTTGATACGCGTTTTGAAAAACGCCGCGCAGAAAACCTGGTAGAAAATGTTTCAGGCGTTAGAAATGTTCAAAATAATCTACGGGTGTCAGGGAATAAAATCGGTTGAAAAGTTATTTCCTTTTATTTCATTTTACATTTGCCGCAAATGATTTTTTTTAAATCATTTAAAACCTAAAGTAATTGGAAGCAAATCATTTACCGGCAAGCATTATTAACAGCAAAATTTTGTCTTCTGACCACCTTATTCAGCTGGCAAATGTGAATGAAATACCGATGGTAAATCCCTCATTCGAGGATGAAAGACTGAAAAACATTTTTCAATATTTCTCGACCGATCCCGAAGAAATGGAAACAGAATTACATAAATACGCTGAAGAATTATTGGACAATGGAAAAGTTGCAGATGCGTGGCAGGTGTTGCTGTCGTTGGTTTAGATAGCTTATAAAAACAGGAATCCTTCTATTTGTTGGTTTACTGGAAATGAATTATTGCTCACGATTCTCTTCAATCATTTCCTTCACTTTATCAATTTTTGAATCTTCTCCTTTTAAGATATCACGCCAGTTTGGTCCGACATAAACATCAGGAATAACACCGGTGCCTTTTATAGGAATATGATCATATTGGACCAATTTAAAAAAAGGAAGCCGCACTCTTAATTTGGTATTCGGAAGAGTAATATTTGGAATCATTATTCCTGAATTGCCATACCAGCCACCACCGGTTTCTTCACCCACTAATTGTATATTTTTTTGTCCTTTTACTGCATTACAAAATAAAGATGAGGCAGAAAAAGTGAACCCGTTAGTCAGAACAAAAATATTTCCATCAAAATGATTTTTTCTTTTTGGATAAAAGCGGTGACGCTCCCAGTAACCAAAATGATATTTGCCGTCTTTCTCTTTGTGGGTTACAAAAAATAAACCGATGTTATTAAAAAAGCCGCTGGAAATATGCCTTGTATAAGGCTTCAAAGTATTGCTGATCGCATAAGCAGTATCAGCAACTTTAAAAGATTTGTCTCTTAAGTATTTGGTAAGAAAAACAGATTTGATGATATCGCCTCCGCCATTTGCCCTGATGTCAATAACCAGGTTTTTTGTTCTATTTCTTCGCATTTCACGAAAAGATCTTCTGAAAAAATTTTTTAAATGGCCTTTCGAAAAACTGTTGACTGTCATAAGAGCAAACAACGAATCATATTGTAAAGAACGAATATCTTGCAGCCGTTCCCGGTGGGTCCGCTTTCTTTCGTAGATCTTCCTTTCCTTTTTTTGTTTCTTCACCGTATCCGCTGCAGGTGCATAATAAGGAATTAGGGTTTTCTTTTCGATGCCATTGCTATCCGTATAATCCACCTGGTATTTTTTATACAAGCCAAAAATATTGCGGTGGAAGTAAGGAAAATCAACACTAAGACGGATATAATTTACATTTTCCGAATAGCCATCTTCTACCAAAAAATGAAACATGTAATTAATGAGATCTGCATTCTTCATTCCATTAATCGACGTAATAAAAGATCCGTTTTGAATCAGGCGGTTTTTGTGATTCATATTGCCAATAACCATCATGGTGTCTTTCCAAATTTTTAAAAAAAGCGGGAATGACGGAATCGTCTTATTTTTTATAAAATGTTCCCAACCTTTGCTCATGCTGAAGCTCGTGTGTCCGCAATGAATGTTTGCAGTTAGCGGCGCTAATATTTGCCAGCCAAACTGGAGC
>JAHEZB010000264.1 GCA_023251285.1 Chitinophagaceae bacterium
TCATTTTTACTGAAAGCACCATATATTTGATCCTCTTGGTAATTTATATATAGTTTAAATCTTCTATCCCTCTTGAATTTATAATTCACCAAACACTGTGCAACACCTAACAGTTCTGGGTTGTTAACTTTTGCACTTACAGTCGCAACTCGCTCATTTACGTTATGCATGCGAAGTATGGTTAAGTTCGCCCATATAGCAGGGCGAATAACACGAAACGACTGATAATGCAAAATAATATCGAGATTGGAATGTCGGTTGGAAACTAAGGCTGATATGACTTCTACGGTGTTTGGGTTTATCATATATGTGCTAATATCATCAAGCACTAATAACCCTCCGGCAAAAGTATTAAGTATCTCCAAAAGGATTGCCATTTTTGTATCAACATTCTTTACAATCCGGTTTTTATCATCAAGAGCTAATATCCTTCTGACTTCTGCCTTCCCATTGTATGTCCATGCTCTCAAATCTTTTAATGCCAAAACTTTTGCTTGCCACTTTACTTTGAACTTGCTTCTAAGCTTTTCATCGGTATATTCAGCTTGAGTATCATAAATTAATACTTTACGACCTTTCCAATCAGGAGTTGTAGTTACATAATTTGTTATTTCCTCGTTTGCTGTAGTGTGAGTTTTCCCCATTCCTTTTGCTGCAACTACAACTTGGATCATCGGTTCCCTCATAGCTGCTTAAAAAAATAATCGGTTAATACTACAACCATAATTGCGATATTGATGATAAATCTAACGGTAATTAAGTTTTTGGTGGTATTTAGTTTTTCGTCAACATCACCGGATCTTTTTGTTAAGTAAAAAAAGGAGATAATGAATAGGAGTGCAATTGATAGGAAAGCGGAGCTATATTTTGTGGTACATCCGTAGATTACATAACATGCACAAAAAATGGCCATTATAAATCGTGATGCGTTTTGAATAAGAAAATCAGTTTGAGTAACACTTCGGCCAACATTTACTGCAGTTTCTACTGCTTCTTTGTCATCCATATCCATTATGGAGGATTCAATTGCTTTGTGGATATTAACAATTAAATAAACAATTCCAAGAGAGAAAAATAAGTTATTTTGCATACGCAATAAGGTTTAGGCAGTTAGTTACCATAGTCTCTCCACAGACTTGCGTTGCAAATGTAAAATTATTTAATTAATCTGCAAAATAATTATCAATAATTTTGTAAATTAATAATAGCGTAGTTTACAGGGTTTTTAATTATATGGAAACTTCAAAGGACCTACGGTTTCCTCATCTAAAAATCTGATATACTCGCGCGGAGGATCAGTTAAGACAGGTTGGGTAGCAGTCCTCTCATCCTCCTTTCGCAAGCAATCAATAATTATCTGGCTCAACGTCCGGCCTTTATTCAAACACTGCATGTAATACATTTAAGGTTGATGGGATATAACAAAGTTCTTGTAAATACGTCTCATACGCATTTAGGCCACATTGCTGTACTGTAGGAAGGTGGTTTATCAAAATATCTTTGAGATATTGGATGAACTCTTCTTTGTTGGCGTACAAGTAACCATTGCTCTTATCATTGATGATTTCGTTGTATGGATATTGGTCAACAGTAATCACCGGGATTCCAAAGAATGCAGCTTCGGTGAACTTGTTGTAATTTTCAGAGGTTACGTTGAAGGTATTTTGGATCAATGGGATGAATAGCAGGTTTACCTTCAAGGCATGCATGTGTCTGAAAAAGTGGTTTATTGAAACAGGCTTGGTGTATTCGTAATCCACCCCATCCAGAGCTGTACTATTTTCGGGGTTATAACCAACAAACATAAGCTTCACTTTGTCTTTGAATAACTTGTTGATGAGTTTAAATTCGGCATTGTAATATGCTAAATCTTCGTCATTATATCCATTGCAAATAATTCCGATAATAAACGGTGGTGTGGTTTTGGGAGTTTCTACGGTTACAGGTGGTTGTTTTTTCATTTCTTTAATGTTTTTAGATATGCTTTAAACTCTTCGGATTCGATCATTGCTTTAAATGCACTCTCCAAAGCAATAAGGTATCTCTGATTATGATATTCAATACGCTGCTCAACAGCCTTCCAAAAGAGCTTACTTTCTCTCCTTCTGATGACAATACCTCTGATGACTACTACAAGCACCATTACAGCTAGTATCGAAAATTGGGTTACTAGAATTATCATTTTTTCTTTTTCCCTTTCTTTTTAACGGACTTCTTAATAACCTTTTCAAGTTTAATAACAGGCTTGTTCGCTCGCTTCTTAATTTCTTTGGAAACTACAACAGGCTTAGTTGTCGGCTTCTTTTTGTTTTTTACAGGTGGAGTTACAACCTCTTCCTCTTTCGGTTCTGGCACCTTAAAAATTATCTCCGAAGCATCGTATTCAACATTGTCCAATACGGTTTTTTCATTGGAAAGGAAAGGTATCATCTTAACTCCAATCATCTCGTGAATTGATCCCCTATCAATATCTTGGTATTTAGTCTGAACAAGTCCGGTTACTTTTTCAATCAAATAAGCCTGCATTTGTCCGTTGCTCGTTAGAATAACATCCGAGAAGTACATGTTATCCTCCACGAAGTCGATAATCATGTCGTCAGAGAATAGCGATTTTAAGGGGTGCTTGTCGCTTAATTCGTAGAAATTGAAGTCCACGTTGTACATAACCTTGCATTGCGGATTAATTTCGCGTATATGCGCGTAATGTTCTGTTAACGGCTGTAATGAAAAAGGGAATACGATATGTGTCGCCCACTTTATCATTATTTCGCTGTGCTCACCATTAATGATGTCGATAGCCTTGTACCCTAATAGCTGGTCCGTTACCGAAAAATCGCTGATATTCGTTATTGCAGTAGCGAAACTATTATCCATCCTTAATCCCAGATAAGGAAGCAGCATTTTGTACAGGTTCTTTCCGGAAAGGGATGGGTTAACGAATAATATCCGCTTATCCGCCTGTTGCTCGAATTGACTTAGAAAAAAATCTTTGTCCTTAATCCTGCTTTTTAATTCAATAATTGATTTCATTGGTTAGTTATGGTGTTAGTAATGCTGTTATTTTTCTCATTCGGTTGTTATTTGATGGGGTATCAGAAAGCATTTGTAAATACCCCTCAAAAATATCTGATAAATATCGTCCTGTTGTAGAATAATACTTAATTGTCTCTGCATCTGCCTTTTCATTAGAAATACTGTGCCCCAAAGTTTCTATTCCACGTTTGGATATGAACCAGATTATCAAAAAAAACACGAAGTTGGGAGTTATATCGCCTAACGTTTTTTTATCTAATTCAATAACCAATGAATTATGACATATTTGAGCAAATTTAAAAGAAGGAACTGCTAATAATCCGGCATCTTCATATATTTTTGCTTCGTATTTACCTTGCGAGGATTTATAAACACCTGTGCTAAGTGATTCATACGTTTTGCTTAATTCGTCAGCGAAGGTAATCAGTTCTTCGGAAGGAGTGAATATATCTGATTTCATTGGCTATGGTTTTTCGTAAATAATATTGCACGTTTGTCTTCCATCGGAGGCTGTGGTAAATTGCAAGTCACTCACATCGAACCCCAGACGTTCTAATTCTTCACAACGGTGATTTATTTCTATTGAAAAGCCGGCTCCATTTTGAATTCCCCCTTGCACTAAAATTGTTACTCTCTTTTTCATTTCTTTAGTATTTAACTTGGTTGTTTAAAATAATCGGATTGTTTTGCAGGTTGATGTCATATCCATAGCGTGACACCATCATAGGGGAGGCCCAACCTCCCAACCTTGCAATATTGGAATCGGAAGCACCTTGCTTCAATAATGCAGAAACAAAATATCGTCTCATGCTATGGGGTGTGATGGGAACCGTTTTGAAGTCCGTTTTTGCCCTCCACGATAATAATTTAGTGTAAATGAATTGATCTGTAACAGGTACCTTACCTTTTGTTTTGTTGCTCCTTTTGCTGTTATTATGAATAATGTAAACATCGGCTCTGTTAATAATACTTTCATTGCACCAATCAGGCATCGGAATACGTTTGTTGGTGCCTTGCTTATGCTGAAAAATATTAATCTCTTTATTTAAGAAATCAAGGTCGGAAACCTTTACTGTGGATATTTCAGACCGTCTCAATCCCCAACAAAAAAAGTAGAATATCCACTTGCTATTTATATCCTCTGAATATGCTGCCTCCATTAAAGCATTAAATACTTCCGCATTTATCCTTGTCACTCGTTTGTACGCATTGGGATCTCCTGTGGTAATAAAATCCGAACTAAAGCACTTACGCAGGTCGATATTGTACTCCGGATGAAGAAACTCGTAATATTCAAAGAACTTGCGTACCGAAGCCTGCTTAATCGCCTTTGAATTTTGAGCAAGGTCGGTTGAACTCAATGCTTTCTCGTAGGTTATAATCAAATTCCGCAATACAAGCGTTTTGTCAACTCTTTTAACAGCGAACTGTAATTTGTTGCACCAGATCAAAAATTGCTTCACATTGCTCAAATACGTCCGTTTCGTATTTTCGCTAGTGATCCGTTTGGAAATGGCCATGTAGCTGTAAAAACCTTTCAGCAAATCCTCTACATTATTGAATCCTGTGAGAAGCTTTGCCGGAACATTACTTACGTCATTATCAATCGATGGTAAATTATCGAGATTGATCGTGTTTTCTTTTATTCGGTCTAATTCGTTGTTATCTGACATGTTGGGTTATTTAATTAGCATTTTCTTAA
>JAHEZB010000265.1 GCA_023251285.1 Chitinophagaceae bacterium
GATAATATCATTTTCTTTGATGGCCGAGCAGAAGATCTGTTGGAAGAAACCAGCAAAGCGATCTTTTTTATTAAAACTTATGAAGGAATTGATTTGGCAATTTTAGGGCTTGGGATGAACGGCCATATTGGTATGAATGAACCGGGAACTGATCCTTCTTTAAATGCACATGTAGCAGATATTGATCCGGTAACACAACAGGTCGGGCAAAAATATTTTAGCAAATCTCAAAAGCTTTCCGGAGGGATCACGCTTGGCATAAAAGATATTATGCAAGCAAAGCACGTAATACTTTTAATAAGTGGCCGGAAGAAAGCGGAAATTGCCCGTGACGTTTTGGAAGGTGAAATTTCAACACAGTTGCCTGCAAGTATCCTGAGAAATCATCCCGGCTGTACTGTTTATCTTGATAAGGAAGCAGCCTCGCTTTTGGAGCCTTCAACGATCGGCGAAAAACCTTCAGCATTCAACGCTAAAAGCTTCAATCGGTAAAAAGCGAAGTAAAGCTTGTTTCTTGTAAATTAAACTCAGCTTTTCCATGAGAGACAGGTATCGAATGCTTTTCTTTCATAGACTCGTTTTTGTCAGTTATAAAAACTTTGAAAGACTTTACTGCCGCCGGCAATCCGGTTAAAATCACTTTTCTTGAGGCGCCATTATTTACCAAATGAATTGCATAGATATTTTTTTCTTTATCCCCCAATGCTGCTGCAGAAATATCCGCATCATTGCCATCGAGTTCCATTGCGTTTAATCCTTTTGGCGTAGAAGCAAATTGCTTCAGATTCCAAAATCGTTGTGTCGGATGAAGCTTAGAAGTATCTCCAAAAATTCCTCCTCCTGCCAGAGGTGAATAATCTGCCGTTAATTGCCATTGCAAAATGGCTTCTGGTTGACAAATAGATAAAAGTCTTGTGTACAAATTGATCTCATTCAGTGCGTATTCCGGCTCCTGGAAAATGGCAGGATATCCCCACGCCTGCGCATCGATGCTTCCTTCTGCGATGATTAACGGACGCTTTAATTCAGTAGCTGCATCGGCCCATTTCTGCAAAGTCTCTTTATCCCATCCGCGCCATGAATGAAAAGAAATAGCGCCAATAAAAGGAAGCGCGGCACGATCATTTAAAGCAGGCTTGATAAAGTCGAAAGTAGTGGCATCAGAATTATCACCGAGTAACATTTTTGTTTTCAATCCTCTTGAAACAAAATAAGCACCAAGGCCTTTTATTAACTGGTCGTGCTGCTCTCCGGTTTGCCTTACATTAATTCCAAGATCGGATTCATTAAATGAAAATAAAGCGATTTCCACTCCATACTTTTCTTTCAGAAACTCAATATAATCAGCAATGGATTTATAGATTTCAGTTGCTTTAGTAGAATCCAACGGATTTCCCCAAACGCCATTTGAATCAGGGCCATATTTTGGCGTTCCAACTACTGCCCATGCTGGTGCAGTCCAGGCAGAAAGAATGACGGGAATTCCCATTTTGTACAGCCTTTGAGCCATTTCCATTGATTTTTGAACATGCGGATTTAGTTTTCCTGCATCAGCTGCAGCAACAGGATCTTCATTTAAATCAGGCTGCCAAAGTTGCCACGGCATTTCCACCCGTGAAAATCGCACGTCGAGATTCTTTAAACAATAATCAATTACCTGTGGATCGGTTTTTAGATTTTGCAGTCGGAAATTACCTCCGAATCCAATAAATGCTCTTCCTGTTTTAGCGGTATTTAATGTGAGATGAACCGGCGACTTATTAATCGTTCCGGATACATTTATTGTAAAAGATTTTTCTACAGAATCGCCTGTTTTCATATCCCCTGTTTCGATGGGAATAAAGACTTGTAATCCTTTGCTGTCTTTATTTTTATAGTCTTTAATGATAACAGTAACAGGTTCAGAAAAAGTAATTCTTACCTGCTGTTTTTGAGAAATAAAGTCAACTGTTTTTGCACGCTTTTCAAAATATGGCATCAAAGGATTTCCGGATAATTTTATCGCCTTTGAATTATCAATCTTTGCGCTTCCATTGGGATAATCTTTTTCATCAAGCAAAAAAGAAAAATAAATTCCGTGAAGCGCTTCATTTGCTTTTGAAGTTACTTTAATTTTCACCTTTGCACTGCTCTTTCCGACGGCTTCCACAGTTTCTTTAAAATAAAGGCTGTCGATATTCGTAGTAACGATTTGTTGATTTCCTTCACGCATAAAATGAGGCCGCTGCCTTTCCTTGCCGGTAGCCCGAATAGTAGCATCTTTTTTTACAACCATTAAGTTGCTTTCTATTTTCATCAGCTGGCCGTCTATTCTTATTCCCGCGATATTTCCCCACGGCTGCAGTATGGGCTGCGCAAATGAATAATTTGCCCAACAACAGAATGTGCAAATGAGCAGTAATTTTAAAAAGAACTTGTTTTTTGCATACATCAATCAAAGAAATTTATAATTGAAGAAAGTAAGAATCGCTGTTATTTGTGTCTTTGCTGCAAACCGCATAGCTTTTATCGAAAAACCAATCACCAATAAATGTGGGCTATCAAAACTATTTGAATTTATAACATTAAACCAATGCTTTCTTATCTTTTAATTATAGTTTTTTATTTTATCAACGAAAATAGATAAGATGAATACCAATGAAACCAATAATTTATATAATTTTAGGTTGCCTGTTTTATTAATACTTTATTTACATCGACATTAATACTTTCCTTACATGAATGGTGAAATTAATTGCAAATTACTGAGGGAAATAACTCCGCTTACTCAAAGTGATTGCTTTTCTGTGTTTTCGCGTACCAAAACCGAATTTGATTTTCCATTGCATTTTCATGATGAAATAGAATTGAATTTTATAAAAAATGCAGCTGGCGCAAAAAGAGTGATTGGAGATCACGTAGAAGAGATCCATGATATCGAATTGGTTCTGGTAGGCTCTAACCTGCAGCATGGCTGGTTTAGCAATAAATGCAAAGACAAAGAGATCCAGGAAATTACCATCCAGTTTCACCGCGATCTTTTCGATGAAAAGTTTTTGCAGCGCAACCAGTTGAATTTCATAAAAACGCTTTTTCAACGGGCATCAAGAGGGGTGTTGTTTTCAACAGAAACCGCCCTGTCTATTATGCCAAGGATAATATCCCTTACCCAAAAATACGGTTTCGATTCGGTGCTCGAATTAATGTCTATTCTCCACGATCTTTCTATTTCAAGAAATTTCCGCACGCTTTCAGACGCTTCCTTCAATAAAGAAATTGTCTCGTTCAACAGCAGGAGAATTGAAAAGATCATGGAGCATATCAATAATAATTTCGGACAAAATATTACTTTGAGCGACGCCGCAAAAATTGCCGGAATGACGGAAGTGTCTCTCAGCCGCTTTTTTAAATTAAGGACCGGGAAAACTTTTGTAGACACATTAAATGATATCCGGCTTGGCCATGCTTCACGGATGCTTATTGAAACGACGGATAGTATTAATGAAATTGCGTACAAATGTGGTTTCAACAACATGTCTAATTTCAACCGCATTTTCAAAAAGAAAAAAGACAGCACGCCAAAAGAATTTAGGAAATCTTATACTTCCGTTGGCGTCAGAACTTTTGTATAAAAGATTTTGTTCACTTAATCCTCAAGGGTTATGCAATCAGTAAAAAAAGGAATCTGTTTCCTGGCAATTCTATTCTCAATAAACACGCTTTATGCGCAAAAGGAAGTGGCAATTTCTATTGAAAATTCATCTCCTACAGCCAACACCAAAAGCTTTTACAGCGCTGACGATTCCTTGATTCAATATGTTGGAAGAATACAAAATACAAATCCTTCATTACCGCGCTTTTGGATGCCTGGAGTATATATAAAAGCAAAATTCGAAGGAAAGACTTTTTCATTTTTTCTAAATGATGAGGTGCTTTACGGCAATGTTCACAACTACGTAGAAATCATTATTGACAATAAGCCTTTTCGTTTGCAAACGAAATATGCCAATAATAAATTCATTATAAACGGATTAAAAAATGGTGTACACGCTATTACGATTTGCAAAGACACAGAATCAGGAAATGGTTATTTGGAATTTGCAGGAATTGTTTGTAAAAAATTATTAACCCTTCCTTCAAAACCAAAGTTGAAAATAGAATTTGTTGGCAATTCCATCACCTGTGGTTTTGGTGCTGATGCTTCTGAAATAGCCTGTGGCAAAGGCGAGTGGTACGATCAGCACAATGCGTACATGAGTTACGGCCCACTTACCGCACGAGCTTTAAACGCACAATGGCACATCAGCGCGGTTTCAGGAATCGGCATGATCCATAGTTGTTGCAACATGAAAATTCTGATGCCCCAGGTTTTTGATAAAGTAAACATGAGTGGCGATTCCATCGCCTGGAATTTCAATGAATATATTCCGGATATTGTTACCATTTGCCTTGGTCAAAATGATGGCATCCAGGATTCAACTGCTTTTTGCATGGCTTATGTTGATTTTGTAAAAACAGTAAGAAGCAAATATGCGGACGCAAAAATTATTTTATTGACCAGTCCGATGGCAGATGCAAAATTAAGAGCTGCATTAAAAAATTATCTCGCCTCAATCGTTGATTATTTTCATAAAAACGGAGATCCTAAACTGTATGATTATGTGTATGAAAAAAGTTACAATGGCGGCTGCCTTGCACATCCTGATTTAAAAGAACAAAAGGAAATTTCGGATTTGTTACT
>JAHEZB010000266.1 GCA_023251285.1 Chitinophagaceae bacterium
GTTATATGGAGATGCTGGATCTATATGGTGAAATGCCTTATACCCAGGCAGGAACCGGAAATCCAAGTCCTAAACCTGACGATGGCAAAACCATTTATAACGGTTGTATGGCACATTTGAATGAAGCCATAAGTCTGTTCAATAAAACACAGGATGTTGGTGCTCCACCTCTTTCCAGCGGAGATTTGTGGAATGGTGGCGATGTAAGTAAGTGGATTAAACTGTGCTGGGGATTAAAAGCCCGTTATATGCTTAAAGTATCGAAAAAAGCTGATTTGTTCAACGCCGATTCTATTTTGTATTGTTTGTCACAAGGCCCTCAATCTAATGCTGATAATACAGTTGGACCCGGGTTCAACAACAGTACCGTGACCGATTATCTCGAAGGTGACCCGGTTGTAACTAATGGTAACTTCGACTATGCGGCTTATGGCAATTCTATTCGCCTTTCAAAATATTATTACAACCTGTTGACCAATTTGCGTGGTTCGGGAGTAATTGATCCGCGGATGCCTAAAATTGTACCAGCTTCTATGGCTAATGTTCAATTGAATGGCTCAGGCCAGGTAAGCTCCTACACATGGAATCGTTCAAAAGGGGTTGATTCTTACGATACGGCAACGCGTTTGCTGAAAGGAGGCGCTACTTCCATTCAAACGGCCACTTATGCCGCTGCAAAGAAAACAATCGTTTATACGATTGCTAATGCAACTGATCTTGCCAATTTTATTGCTGCCCAGCAACAAGTTGGACGTGCTTACACAGTTAATGGAAACCAGGTGTCTATCACTTATCCTGCAGGTTCCATTTACATCAATAGCACCAACTATATTTATGCTGGAGATACTGCTTATGTAAATATGCGAAGCAATGCCCTTGCCACATCTGGCAATCCTGCCCAGCCGGCAAACGATGTGAACTGGTATCCATCAATCGCTGCCTACAATGCTGGCGTTATTGGTTCCACAGGCTCCTTCCAGGTTCGCCCTGTTTCTGATCAGGACATCCTCACTTATTATGAAATGTGCTTTATTAAAGCAGAAGTTTATATGAGAAAAGGGGACCCTGCGGATGCTTATACTGCTTACATTGCCGGCATCCAGGCTAATATGGATAAGATGCAGACTAAACTTGCCCAATGGCAGGCTGGCGGTTTTGACAAAAATGCTGCTGGCGTTATCATCCCTGATATGGAGCCGATGAACGCCGCTGATATTGCTGCCTATATGACCAGCAGTGCCGTTGCGCAAGGTCCGGGAACTTTGAAAATGGCAGACATTATGCTTCAAAAATATATCGCGATGGGTTGCAGCATTGAAAACTATAACGATATGCGCCGCTTTGACTATAGTGCCGGTGATATTGGTAATTTCGGTGTAGTTTATCCTGGCTATCAAAGAGGTCCTTTGTTTACAGGACAGGCGCAACTGACAGGTGGTTCTCCAAATGATCCGAGATACTGGATGCGTCGCTGGGCATTACCTCCAACCTATGAAATAAATTACAACTCATTAAATACACTTGCCTTAAATCCACATGCGACTGATCCAAATATTTGGAGTATGCCTGTTTGGTGGGATACTCCAACAGACCAGGCATATTATGGATATTTGAAATGATAAGAGTGACAGGTTTATTTCCGCTGTTATAATTCATTTGAAGAAAGATTTCGGCGTCGGGCGGGAAAAAGCAGGAACTTTAATTTTAGTCTATCGGAATCTAAAAAAAATTACGGGTAAAAAATTTTACCCGTATTTTTTTGTAAACACGGTTTTTATCTACACGTTATAATTTTGAGTCCAGCGTTATCATGGGATGTGATACAGAAGCTGATTCTTTCTTCAAAACGAAATTTTGCTTCTTATCTTTGCACTCCATTTAATTTTAAATGTCTCGCTTCCAATCTTTAATAAACGGAAAAAAATATCAAATTCTTAAAAATGAAACAATCCCCCAATACGCAGGCAGTGCGTATTCAAACCCCAAGAACAGATCAAAAAGAACACAGTACTCCTTTATTTCTCACTTCCAGTTTTTGTTTTGATAGTGCAGAAGAAATGCGCGCCACTTTTGCAGGCGAATTGGAAAACAATATCTATTCACGGTTTGAAAATCCAAATGCCCAGGAATTTATTGATAAAATGTGCGCATTGGAAGGAACCGAAAGCGGCTTTGCAACTGCATCCGGCATGAGCGCGATCTTCAGTTGCTTTATGACTTTTTTGAATGCCGGCGATCATCTGGTCAGCTGCAGTTCAGTTTTTGGTTCTACCCACACGATTATTACCAAATTCTTTAAAAGATGGAACATCGATTATTCTTATGCAGATTTAAATGATCCTGATTCATGGGAATCGTTGATAAAGCCAAACACCAAAATGATCTACGTAGAAACACCGACAAATCCTGGTTTAGATATTGTAGATCTCGAATGGCTTGGAAGATTAGCGAAAAAACATAACGTGATTCTTGTTGTTGATAATTGTTTCGCTACCCCGATTTTACAAAGGCCTGCAGATTATGGTGCTGATCTCGTTTTACATTCAGCTACCAAATGGCTGGATGGACAAGGACGTGTGCTGGGCGGAATTATTGTAGGCAGAAAAGATCTGATCCATGAAATTTATTTGTTTAGCCGTAACACAGGGCCTTCCATCTCCCCTTTCAATGCATGGCTACTCAGCAAAAGCCTTGAAACTCTTGACGTGCGTATTCAAAGGCACTGCGATAATGCAGAGGCTTTAGTAAAAGCACTGGATGGTCACCCAAAATTGAACAGCATAAAATATCCTTTTCATCCTTCTCATCCGATGTATGAAATAGCAAAAAAACAAATGAAACGTGGCGGAGGTTTGGTGACTTTTGATTTGAAAGGAGGTCTCGAAAGTGGTAAAAACTTTTTAGATGCTTTGGAAATGCTTACACTTACTTCCAATCTTGGAGATACCCGCAGCATTGCTTCGCACCCGGCATCTACTACCCATGCGAAATTAACGCCTGAGGAACAGTTGGCCGTCGGAATTACTCCCGGCCTCATCCGCATTTCTGTTGGCATCGAAAGTATAGAAGATATTAAAGCCGACATTTTACAGGCCTTGGAAAAAAGTTGAGACTCAAAGAAGGTTACCTGAATGAATAGTTCTAATTGTGTTGATATATTATAAAGATATTTTTCATTTTAATTAAAATTACAACTCTCGTTTTTAAAAATAAATAACTGCTGAAATGCAAAACGTGGATCTTTTAAACAATGACTTACATGTGAGTCCTGTTTCCCAAAATTTTTTACATGAAGCCGCCAGGTGGGCAAAATTTCTTTCTATTATTGGATTTATTGTATGCGGATTAATGGCTATCGCAGCGTTTTTCGCGCCATCTCTTTACACAAGACTTTCGGCTTTTGAACAAATGTCTCCGACAGTCGCAGGCGCGGCTTCTACAGTGATTACCATTGTTTACCTGGCAATTGCTGTGCTTTTATTTTTTCCGTGTTTATACCTGAATAAATTTTCTGTGAAAATGAAAACAGCATTAAATTCTATAAACCAGGAGGACTTTGAAGATTCGTTTAAAAACCTAAAATCATTGTTTAAATTCTACGGTATCCTCTCAATCGTCTTGTTATCCTTCTATGCTTTGATATTTTTAACTGTGATGCTGACGGTAGCTATGAGAAGCTAAATTTTTTTAAAAGAAATCAGGATCCTAAATCGGTCATCTTCTATAAAGTTTGGGAAGATTTTCATGCGTTTCTTTTACTGAATCCGCTTTTTGATATTTAACAAACTTCGCGGGCAAAACCGTATCAGACTTTGAGGGAGTACCAGCTGCAGTGTCATCAACCGTTCCCTGTACTTCACACGCTGAAAATCCGGCGGCCATAAAAAGAATTAAACAAACTTTAAAAAATTTCATCCTGTCTTTTTTATAAAATTAAAAATTATATTTTTCGTCGTTCTTAAAAATGATCGTCTAAAAAATCGCTTTATTTGTTTTTAATAAAATGAAGGCTTTAAAGAATAATCGATAGCCTTAATCCTAAGGCTCCAAAATTTCCATTACCTGCATAACCATCGTATTTTAAGGTAAGATCTAATGGTTTGTCGTTTCTGCTAAAGTTGTAACCGATTTGTGGAGTGTATGCAAAAGCAGTTGCACTGCTTCCGTTCATACTATTCAAACCAACACCGATCTGAGCGCCCAGATGCAAATTTCCTGCATAAACGTTGCCGCCAACTCTTACAGGAATAACTGTGTAGGCTTTATTGTTGCTACTACCTGTTTTTGCACGTCCTGCATAACTTATCAAGCCGATGTAAGCCGTACCACTTAAATTTTGTTTGTAAAAATGTTCTGCTTCTGCACTTGCACCAATTCCCAAACCCCAGCCTTTGTTCCCTGGTTGTGCAGCTAAAGGATTAGAAGTAGCAAGGCCTAATTCAGCACCCAAACTAAACCTGGTTCTGCCCTCTCTTTGTGCAGACGCCATGGAACAAAAGAGAAGACCGATCGCTGTAAAAAATAATAACTTTTTCATATTTCCGGTATTTTAATTTTTCAAAATTAAGCTGTAAAGAATTAAAGCCAAAATTAATATTGATCCGTTGCTGTTTTTAACCAAATAAGCAGATAGATAATTACAGTAAATAAACAAATAACGCAGATTCTTTTTTTGATTTAAGCTTACATAACGGTGAAGTGTAAACG
>JAHEZB010000267.1 GCA_023251285.1 Chitinophagaceae bacterium
CGGGCTCGTTATACAAATCCCAAAGAAGAATTCTTTTATCGTGTTTGAAAGTAGTCATAATGTCTTTTACATATTTCTCCAAAGTGTCGCCTAACAACGGTTCTGTATGATATAAAGTGCCCGGATCACGAAGCCATCCTGAATTATGAATTCCTGTTTTTGGCGCAGGTTGTTTTCCTGCATGATAAGTATCATTCCAGCAATCATCAAAAATCACAAAGATGGTTCCAATATGATGTTTATTGGCGATAGTAAGATATTCTTTTATCCTGTTTTTAAACCCTGTTGGATCTTCCTGCCACGCAACGTGATGAAGAAAAACGCGCATTGCATTAAAGCCAATTCCTTGTGCATTGCCCAATTCCCGGTCAATGGTTTTTGGATCAAAAGTGGCGGCCTGCCACATTTCCAATTGATTGATCGCGGTACTTGGAATGAAATTACTTCCGCGCAATCAGCCTTTTGTAGCGTACCATTTATTCGCTTCGGTTTTACTCCAAACTGCTCTTTCTTTTTGAGCATAAACGTTTCCGTTGCTTAGCAGGGTTGCGGCAAATAAAATAAAAAACAATTTTCTCATGATTGTAAAATTTCGAGTTTAATATTCAATATCCAATAATCAATATTCAAGTTTAAATATTCATCATTGACCATTCACTATTTTACCACCGGAAAAGCAGATATCCTCAATCTTGCTGCTCCCATCGGTATCAATTCTATGGTTTCTTCCTTTGTATGAACTGCCACCGGGCTTTCAGGCAAAACGCCACATAAACCATATTGATCCACTGTCCATTGAGGAATCAACTTTCCTTTTGCTTTTATCATTATTGGTACATCTTTCTGGTCAAAAGGGAAATTGCTTTGCGTCCACGGCTTTTTAATAATTTCAAATTGATGTGATATCGGTTTATCATTTAAAGCCAAACCATAATTCCACATGCTCGCGGGATAAATATTGTAAGCCGGCCATTTGGATTGATCTGCATCAGGCTGCCATTTTGAATCACCGATTGCAGATTCTTTGCTATCTACTTTTTGATAATATTCATCAATTTTTAAAGAAAAAGTAAGCGGGCCATAATTCACGCTAACGCTGTTTTTATTTTCTGTCCATAACTTCAAATTTAATTTCATTGGCAATGTCAATTCTACCACGTCGCCATGTTTCCATTTGTTTTCCAGCCTGATGTAAGAATTTGCTGAAGGTTTTACCTGAACTGCTTTTCCATTAACGGTTACTGTGGCATCATCGCACCAGCGCGGAACACGCAGGTACAATGGAAAAGTTACCGGTGAAGAAGTATTTACTTCTATTTTTATATTTTCATCAAAAGGATAATGCGTTGTTTGTTTTAGCGTTACCGTTTTACCTTTTGCATTTCCAACTTTTGCAGTTACTTCACTGCTGTTGTACATCATGGCTGCGATTCCATTATCCGGAGTTGCCATCCATAAATGTTCTTCGTAATAAGGCCAGCCTTGTGAATGATTGTGCTGGCAACAGCGGCTGCTGAAAGGATTCATGGTTAAAAAAGGACCGGAGTTTTCTATTCCCGGCGAATGATTTTTACTATCGCTTACTACCATATTCGGAGCGGTGAGGTAACGCAATCCTCTAAAGTCGGGCATTACCGCCGCGGGATACGTATTAAAAGCAACATTTTCGCAATTATCGGCCCACATCGGATCTCCGGTGATACCGCTCAGAATTTCATCACTCGCCATTTGCTCTACCATACCACAAGTTTCCACCGCCTGGCGCGGATCGCTATAACCTTTGCGAGCATCTTCATCTGCTCCAAACATGCCACCCGGAACTTGCCCGTAAATATTTCTAACAAGATGGAAATCATTGTATGTAGCTTGTAATAAACTACTGTCTTTTATTTGCATATAGTAAGTGGCCGGCTCTCTGAAACTCTGTGCTATATTTACATTATGCCAATTCGGTAAATTATTTTTTTGATCCCAATCAGCAGTATTTGTGAAAATTTTAGTGCCCAGGTCAAGCAGCGATTTTTCTCCCGTATGATCATACAACCAATAAATGCTGTAGAGATTATCGCCACCACGACTGTTTTCCCAATAAGTTTTTAAGAGAATGCTATCCGGCACGGTCGATTGCCAATGAAAATATTTACTCATGAACGGAAGCACACGTGGATCCTTACTGTATTCATAATAAGATTGCAGACAAAAAAGCATGATCATATTCGGCCACAGATCGGGAACCTTTACAATTTGATTTTCTTTATTTCTTACAACTTCTCCCGGACCAAAATAGCCATCTGGCCTCTGGCTTTGGAAAACTTTTTCCAGCCACGATTTTGTTTCATTAATAATGCTTTTATCATTCAAAATATAACCCATATCGCCGTAGCCTTTTAACCAGTAAGGCACTTCTTCCCATCCATGATCGCCTTTGCCTGTGCCACTATACCACGCATTGTTTTTCTTTTCCAACCAGGCGCTTATTTCTCCCAATTTTCCGGTTAATCCATCTCTCTGCAATTCCAGGTATTTCAATATCCATCCTTCCGGTTTGATAGCCCCGACAGGAAGTTTTATAAAGACCAAAGGTTGCAAAGGCTTTTTATTACTGACATAATATGAATTGGTAACGCTTGTGGATGGCCGTTCAACAACAGAAGCCTTTAAAGATTTTTGTGCATTTGCACTCTGAGAATAGAATAATGAACTCAATGAAATAGCAGCAAACAAATAAATACTGGAGATTTCTATTTTCATTGCTTTTATTTCAAAGTTAAATTAATCGACACGGAAATTCACAAAAATCAAGCAGTTTATTTCTTATTAACGCCTTTGCATTTTATGAACAGTGAATGTTTTTCGATGCACAAAAGGCGATTGATTTTCCTGTTATTACTTTTTCACAAAGAATACCATTAAATAAAAAATCCTTCTCATGCAGCATGAGAAGGAATTTTTAAATCATTGACCTGCCATTTTATTTCAATTCTTTGATTAGCTTTTCATTCAACAAAACATAATCGCTGTTGCCGGCCTCTTTAGCAAGTTCCATTGATTGTTTTGCAGACGCAACAGCGCCTTTTTTATCGCCCATATCTTTTTGAATTTTTGCTTTGTAATAGACCATAAAAAACGGTGGTTTTCCGCTTTGATTAATCGCTTCATTAACCATTTGAAGTGCTTTTGCTTTATTGTTGTCATATTCATTATAAAATTGCGCTGCCTGCCAGTAAGGTTTTTTATCAGAAGAAAGAGCACTCTCTATCTGCGCCCTTATTTTATCTTTGATATTTGCCTTTATCGGCACATTTACCATCACATTATCCCACATCAATGAGAGATCACAACTCTCGGGTTTGATGTTGGTAAATTGCATGGTAAACGTTTCAATTTTATTGGATGTTTTAGTTGACTGTACATTTGCCCTAAAAACATCATCGCTTTGTTGATAGCCGGAAACACCGGAATTATTAAAACCTTTGTTGAGGACAATAGTCCATTCACCGTTTTCGTGAGGAATCGTATAAATGGCGTAACTTCCTGTATCCACCTTATGCCCTAATATTTCTACCGGATCATTAAACTTTATTTTGGTTGCGCCATTTGCTCCGGTGCGCCATAAAGAATCATAAAGAACCACTGTTCCAAAAACATTTCTTCCTTTCAGAGAAGGCCTGCTGTAGGTGAGTTCTACAGATGAAAGGCCAAAATCCTGGCGGATAAATTCCGTTGGTGAAGGCGCAGGCATTCGTATTTGTGAAGATGCAGAAATCGTAAAAAAAGCACACAATAAGAAAGCAAAAGATAATTTTTTCATGAAAATTAATTTGGTGAACGATGAAGTTAATCAAAATAAATCTTTACCGTCTGATAAAGTAACCGGTTTTGCATGTATTGGGTTTGGACACTTACTTTTTCGCTATAGCCTTCCAGTCCAAACAAACCAGCCGCATTTCCTTTATTGATTGCGATTTCCAAATAATTTGCCGAATTAAACAAAGCAAGTTTTTCGCTCTCATGCACATCCGCATAACTCTCACTTATTTTCTCAATGATTTCATCCCGTTTAAAAACAATTTTAAAACTCCTCCCTCGCCTTTGTTCTTCAAATTCTTCTTTGGTAATATTGATGATCACATTTTCAAAATTATCAATGAAAATAATTTGCCCTTCCATATATTTTTCGCGAAGTAAAGGCCTCAAAGGATTTTTTACTTCTATCGAAACTTCCGGATCACCACATTCTTCGAGCGTTTTCCCATCGAGGATATTTTGATAAGCTTTTGCAAAAATTTTTGAACAATACAAAGTGTTTTTTTGTTCGGAAGGATCTAAAGAAAGCGCGACCATTTTCTGCGGAGTTTCTTCCAGGATCATGGTGATCAAACCATTATCAGCACACCCGATATATTGATCGTTATGTTCAATAAATAACAAATGCTCCGGTTTTTTATCAAAAAGATTTACCAGTACAATGTGAAAAGTTTTTGGAGGAAAATTTTTGATGGCATTACGGCAAACATAAGCAGCCTGTGGATAATTGAATGGTGAAAGCTCATGAGAAATATCGACGATCTTAAATTCATTATTCACCTGTAATAATTGACCTTTTACAGCTCCTGTTAAAAAATCCTGTCGCCCGATATCTGATGTAAGTGTAATTAAAGCCATTAAAGATTGATGATTCTGATTT
>JAHEZB010000268.1 GCA_023251285.1 Chitinophagaceae bacterium
GGGTTTATATCAGGATACAAGTGGCAATCAGGGAAGGGAAAATTTACTTGCAGTAGCTGATAGATACAACGATGTTGCTATAGTTTCATCAGAAATTGCCTGGGAGGTTGATAAAAATAATCTGCTGGACACAAGTTACTTACAGCAGGTGTACCGGCGTCATGCTATCCCGCTCATTGTTTGGAATCCTTGGCAAAAAGACGCCTCAAGATTAACAAAGGATAATGGACATATGCAGGAAGTCCTGGCAGGCAGATATGACAAAGTCTTTTCATCATTTGCGACCCAAATTGCCGGTTTAAATAAACCTGTATTCCTGCGGTTTATAAACGAAAATACTGGTGACAAGCAGTCGCTTTTTGCGTATTTAGGTTGCAAACCTGATGATTTTAAAGCGGCATGGCAATATGTTCACCGGAAATTTTCCGAAGCCGGAGCTGATAAAGTAATATGGATATGGAATCCACCAGACGCGGCCAAGGCCGATAATTACTACCCCGGAAATACGTATGTTGACTGGCTTGGAGTAAACATATTGGACACAAATCGAAGTTCACCGGATACTGCCCTGTTTAGTTTCGATTCACTTTATCGGCCATACCATTCCTTACAACTCTTTCATTCCGGTTTGCCGGTTATGTTGACAGAAACAGCCGGTTCTCTGGCCAACAAAGTAGAATGGTGGAATAAAACCTGGCAAACGCTTGATACAGCATTTAAAGAGATAAAATCGATTCTTGTTAATCCTGATGATTATACTATGCTTGCAAATTCACCGGGAAAGAACATGCCAATAGACGTTAATAAAATTGTTTGGCAAAAGACTTACGGTCAGCCTGAATTGCAAAAAATACCGTTTGAGATCAGGAGTATTGTCTATGACAAGGGATATAACTGGTTCAGAAACAAGCATACCCTCGGATTGAAAATAATAGAAGGTGATCTGCAAGCTATGAAGAAAATTGGAGCGAACGCAGTGGAAAGAACGATGCCTGGTATATATGACGCTGATTTGAGTAAAGCAGTGGTATCAAATAAGATGAATTTAATTGTACGCTTTTGGTTTTTGGCCACAGCCGAGGTAATTGATGATAACAAAAAAATGAAAGAGCAAAAGGAAAGGATACTTCGGGTAATAAAAAATAATCGGCACAAAAAATATATTGTTGCATGGAACCTGGGGAACGATGTACTGCATGATCTTGCTGGTCAAACATATAAGCCGGATTACTTTTACTATGAACAAAAATATATTGCGTGGTTAAAGGATGTGTGCCACGAGATACGAAAGATCGATACTGTAAGGCCGATCATTATTGATTTGGATTGGGATATAAATGGCAGAAAACAGTTTAATAATTACAAAAGTCATATACCGGAGATAAATACTTATATGCTAACAGTAAATGTAAGAGATTCAGGTTTACTTAAAGAACCGCTGGAGCATGGAATGGCATGGGGAAAGGTGGACGTCCGGTTATGGCGCCTTACTCCAGGTATTCAACAATCGGGCACCGTACCTCAGTGGCAGGATATAGAAACCACAGATTATGTAAAGCTAAACGGGCTGCTTGACCTGGAGGGTAGAAAGAAACAAGGGTATAGGGATGTATTACATCTTTGGGGAGACGAACAGGCAAGTCAATCTATCTTACCGGAAATAAGAATTCTAAAACCTGCGGAACTTACTTTTGCTAATGACAAATTGGTATACCATGCAATCTACCAGGATAAAAATAGCAACATCTGGAAGCTATTCAACGATGACGAAAAGAATATCAAATTTGAATGGTATCTGGTAAGGGTTGATCGATATGGCAATACAATGTTCATGAATAAGGTAGGAAACCACCAGTATGTTGAGCTAAAAATTCCGGCGAATCCCGAATATTATAAATTGTATCTGGAAGCGATATCGGGTGATGATGCAAAAATGGTAAACACAACTTTAAACACTCCGACAGAATGATGTGTACCTCGCTCCGCGACGAGCAGGCAATGTGCAAATCCTATAAAAAAAATAAGTAAAAGAGCTTATCGCGAACATTTATTCTTTTTCCTAAAGTCGGAGTATTCTTTTTCAGTAAAAGGATAAATAATAAGGATTGGTGTTTTTATTTTACCCATATTTTGCTACATTTTTTTCTATTAAAATGGTTTCCAAAGGTGACACCTTTTTGAAACGCTGTCACCTTTGGAAACCGGGTAAAGAACATTAGGAATATTAAATATCTTCCATAACAATTTACTTAATCTTATATCTAAATCCGCCATACATCAATCTTCCAGTCACCGGCCCCCAAACCATGGAAGCGTCAAAATATTCACCAAATGGCTCATCTGCTGCAATAATTACGTTCTTCTGAAAATAATTAGTCAGATTTTCTCCACCAACATAAATTTCAAATGCCTTGTTCTTCCCGAAAGATTTACTCACCTGCGCATTCATGGAAATATAGGCCGGTGAATAATCACGCAAGCGGTATTCCAGGGGATTTTCAGCGGTAGATGGAATGCGTTTTCTTCCAACATAATTAATCGTATAATCAAATTTCCAGTTTTTTACTGCATATCCAAAATTGGCAAAAGCACGGTTTTTTGAAGTAAACGGTTTTTCCAAAAGTTGCGAACCGTAGGTGGTTTTTACATCAAACAGACGATAAGCCAGTCGTACATCCAGAACTTTTACCGGAATTAAATTCAGTTCACTTTGGAAACTGTTGGAAAAAGATTTCCCCTGTAAATTATAAAACTTTATTTGTCGTGCATCTTCCATATCTGTAACGACCTGGTTGGTAAAATCATTCCTGTAAAAATCAAAGCTTAACATCGCATCCCTTTCAAAAAGTTTAAATTTCTGATCAATGCTGATGCCTTTATTCCACGCTACTTCAGGCTTTAATCCATATGCTTTGTTGTCGTTGTCGGAAACAATATTTACAGTTCTCGCGCTCACGAGTGCGCCCATATTTTCAGCAAAAATATTGGCAGTTCGTTGCCCTCGTCCAGCGCTAATCCTGATAGTTGTTCCTTTTATTGGCGCATATCTAACGTTTAATCGCGGTGTGGTAAACCAGCCATACAGGTTATTGTGATCCTCACGCAAACCAGCCACAGCAGTGAATTTGTCATTCATCGTATAAGTATACTCAAAAAAAGCGCCGGGCACAATTTCATTTCTTTTGAACGTTTCGGTTTTATACAATTCATTGTATTTGTCAGCGGTGAGGCTTAATCCGGTTCTGAATTTGTGAGCAGAATTTCCAATAATACTTTGGTAAATCAGGTTTGAATAAAAATTACTTTGATGAGCATCATATTTTATCAAGCCAAAATAAGAATCCTGCTGATGATCGAACCCGGAAAGTTGCAGTCCAATGCTTTGATATTTTTTCTCAGGAAAGATATAACCGATCTTAGCAAAGCCTTCATATCGATTCGTTTTTATTCCAAGCCCATAAGAATTGGTAGTTAATTTATCGTCGGCATTGTAATTCATTTGCCCTCCTGTTTTGTCATCTGCTAAAACCTTTGCGCCAAAATGAATTTCCAAACCTTTTTGATTTGCGTATTTCCATTTGTTGATCGCACTGAATAGATTACCGGTAGGCAGATCGCGAAATCCATCCTTGTTCTCATCCACTTTATTGTGTAAAAAATCATCATGTAGCAACAAAATAGTAGACCATTTTTCATTCAAATGTTGTGCGAGATTCGCATTTAAATCAGTTTTGCCCATGTCATTTACATACGCATTAAGATAAAGTTTTTCAGCTGTTTCCGGATCCTTTAATTCCACATTTATTTGCCCTGCAATGCTTTCGAAACCGTTGGCAACAGAGCCGGTGCCCTTGCTCAATTGAATACTTTCTATCCATGGACCAGCGATACTATTAAGGCCAAGTGGTGTTGCAATTCCACGTGGTCCCGGCAGGTTTTCCACAGTCAGTTGTGTGTATATTCCTGCAAGTCCCAGCAATTGAATTTGTTTGGAACCGGTAACAGCATCGCTGTAACTCACGTCCACACTTGGATTGGTTTCGAAACTCTCACTCAGATTACAACACGCGGCTTTCAGTAAATCCTTTGAATTGATCATCAGGCTTCTTACCGCACCGAGATCGTTTATGTAGGAATATTTGGCTTTGCCTTTAATTTTTATTGCTTTCAATTGCCCGTTAGCTGCCAGCACAATCTGTAACTGATGTGCGTTATTAATTTCGATTGAATCAGATTGGTAACCGGTATAACTGACAATTAAATTTGCGCCCGCTTTATTTTCAGGAATGGAAAAAGCGCCGTGTTTATCAGAAATTGTTCCCTCCTGTGTGCCAGACCAAACAATACTTGCTCCTGCCAGCGGAACAAAATTTCCCTTATTGTCTTCTGAAACTACCACTCCCTTTACGGTATGTGCATCGCCGCTATTTGTCGAATTAGCGTGGTCATTTTCTACCACATCCCGGTAATGGCAACATTCCGGAAGTGCATTATATATCTTATCATTTGCTTTCTGAGCTTCAAGATCATGACCAGCTGCAAGCACTTTCGATTTTATTTTCTCAAGGTTTATGATTGAAGGATCATAAACCACTGCAAGCATTTCTGTTTCTACATTCCAATTTGCGGATTCGATTCCTTTTACTTTCAGTGCTTTTTCGATTCGTTGTTTGCATTGTATG
>JAHEZB010000269.1 GCA_023251285.1 Chitinophagaceae bacterium
AAAAAGAGCAGGAGAATTTATTGCAAAAGATCAGCAGGAACCAGGGAATTATTTTTAAAATTTGCTATTCTTATTGTCGGAATAAAAATGATCGTGAGGATCTGGCCCAGGAAATTACTTACCAACTCTTAAAATCATATCACTCCTTTAATAAAGAGAATAAATTTTCTACCTGGATGTATCGGGTAGCTTTAAATGTGGCGATTTCATTTTACAGAAAAAATAAAACAGCGGCAGTTATCTCTTTTGTAGAAGTACATGATGAACATCAAGACGAGGATCAACATGCTAATGAATTGGAAAATAATATCAGCATACTGCAACAGTTTATAAATGAATTGAAAGCATTAGACAAAGCATTGATGCTGCTTTATCTTGAATCAAAAAGTCATAAAGAAATTTCAGAGATATTAGGAATTACAGAAACAAATGTGGGTACTAAAATCAGCCGGATCAAAAATCATTTGAAACAAAAATTTTCAGCGCTTAATCAATAAAAAATGAACGACACAGAATTAAAAAATCTTTTAGAATCCTACAACCGCCAAATGGAAGAATCAAAAGTTTTAAATCTTCAATCATGGGTTTTGAACCTGCAGTGTTTTGAAACATTACAAAAGCAAAAAGCAAAATCGAAATTAAAATCACTGAGCAATATTAAAATTGCCGCGGTTGTCCTGGGAATCGTATGGATCTTATTTTTGGCTTATGTGCTATATTATTCGTTGGAAATGCAAAAAGTATTTTTTGTCATTTCTGCCGTTGCAATTCTCATCGTTACTCTGACTGCGGTTGTAGTTTACCTGTACCATATTTTTCTGATCCGCAAAATTAATAACAGTGAGAATGTATTACAAACCCAGGAAGCGATAGCCCGTTTGCAATTATCCACACTCAACATTACCCGAATACTTTTTCTGCAAGCGCCTTTTTATTGTACTTTTTGGTGGAATATGGAAATGATAAAAAACTCGGCGTATTCTTTTTGGCTGATCTCATTTCCAATTGCATTACTTTTTGGTTGTGCTTCCGCATGGCTTTATAAAAATATTTCCATGAAAAATGCACATAAAAAGTGGTTCAAATTTTTGTTCAATTCTCTTGAATGGACATCGCTGATAAAAGCAAATGATTTTTTAGACGAAATTGAATCTTTCAAAAAAGAAAAATGGTAATTCGCATTATTTCTTTGTCTGCTGAATAATTTTCAGGACACTTCATTTACCTAAAAAATTCATAATCCTTTCAAATACTTTCTTTCAATTGCAACGAAACGATATTTTTGAAGGTCAATAAAAGTATGCGCGTGAAACTGGTCATTCTTCTTACTGCTTTTTTATTTTTCGCTTTGTGTGCCGGCGCTCAAAATGCGTGTACCACGCTGGGGCAAAATCCGGCAACGGCTTTTCCCGTTTGTGGCACCAGTGTTTTTTCTCAAACGACGGTTCCCAATTGTGGAGGCAAACGAATTCCGGGACCTTGCGCCACAACTGACAGCCTTACTGATACCAATCCTTTCTGGTACAAATTCACTTGTTTTTCCCCCGGAACGTTGGGATTTTTAATCAAGCCGGATGACCTCGGCGATGATTACGACTGGCAATTGTTTGATATTACGGGCCATGATCCTAACGATGTTTATACAGATAAAACTTTGTTTGTTTCCTGCAACTGGTCGGGCAATACCGGCCTAACAGGCGCTTCATCTGCGGGCCGCTCGCTGAACAATTGCGCCGGCACCTCCTACCCTACCTTTAGTTCGATGCCTACGTTAAAATTGAATCATAATTATCTTCTACTGGTAAGTCATTTTACAAAATTTAAACCGGGACAGGCAGGGTATCAGCTTAGTTTTGGCGGCGGTACTGCAAGTATTACCGACACCATTCAGCCGGCATTAAAAAGCCTCAGTTCTTCATGCGATGCGACAAAAATTTATATCAAGCTAAATAAGAAAATGAAATGCAGCAGCCTTGCGGCGGATGGAAGTGATTTTCTGATTTCACCGGCTGTTGTACAAATAAATTCTGCCGTTTCTTTCTGTAATGGATTTGATATGGATTCTGTGGAATTAAATTTAAACGGCCGTCTTCCTGTTGGTAATTATACAATTTCTGTAAAAACCGGCACAGATGGCAATACGCTTTTTGATAATTGCGGAAGAAATATTCCGGTCGGAAATTCTTTGCCATTAAACATCTTGCCTTTGGCACCTACACCAATGGACAGCCTGGTTCCTGTAAAATGCGCTCCACAATCCTTACAATTAATTTTTAGAAAAAATATTCTTTGCAACTCTGTAGCGCCCGATGGAAGTGATTTTGCCGTTGATGGTCCCTCACCGGTGAGCGTAGTAAGTGCTACAACGAATTGCATCAACAACGTAACAAAAACCATTACTTTAAATTTATCATCGCCAACTGTAAATGGAGGAACTTACCGAATAATATTAAAAACCGGCAATGATGGAAATACAATTATCGATGAATGTTCAGAACAAACTCCGGTGGGATCAGCATTGAATTTTAATGTACAAGATACCGTGTCAGCAGATTTTTCTTACCAGATTTTGCAGGGTTGCAAACAGGATACAGTGCAGTTCACCCATAATGGAAAACACCAGGTAAATCAATGGTTGTGGCAATTGGATTACAATGGAACCAGTAATTTGCAAAACCCTGCTACGTACTTCAATTCCTTTGGCACGAAGCAAATTATCTTATCAGTGTCAAATGGGTTTTGCAGTGATACGGTCAGCAAAAACATCATTTTGGATAATACATTAAAAGCAGCTTTTGAAACGAATAATACTTTGTGCCCGGAAGATACCGCCGTTTTTAAAAATACCAGTATCGGTAATATCGTTTCCTATGATTGGAATTTTCAGAATGGAAATTTCAGTACCGATGAAAATCCTTCTCCGCAAAAATATCCGGTTCTGCTTGCCGAGAAAAACTATCCGGTGACGCTTGTCGTTAAGAACAATCTCGGTTGTTATGATACGGCAATAAATAATATCCGTGTTTTGAAAAGCTGTTACATCGCTGTTCCCAACGCATTTACTCCTAACGGTGACGGCCTAAACGATTTTCTTTATCCGCTCAATGCTTTCAAAGCTGATAATCTTCAATTTAAAGTTTACAACCGTTTAGGCCAGTTGGTTTTTCAATCAAAAGATTGGACTCAAAAATGGGATGGAACTGTGAAAGGCGATCCCCAGGATGCCGGTATTTATGTATGGACTTTAGAATACATACTGCGGGATACCGGCAAACACATTTTCATGAAAGGTTCAACTGTTTTGATCAGATAAAGCTTTACCAAAGTCAACAGTGGAATTATTTTCCGTAATTACCTGGTGTTGTTTGCTCACATTAATTTCATCTTTTGACACGCTGTTATTTGTATGATAGCTGATACCAAATACAAATAAAAAAGGAATAAATAGTCCGATTGCTAATACTTTAGCAGAATAAATTACCTGGTTTGCAATTTCAAGAATATCTCCTGATTTATTGCTGAATGTTGTTTTCATTTTGATTTTGTTTTAATTGTTTTCAGTTTGAATTACATAACAAAGATATTGTTTTAAATAGGTACTATGCAAAACATAGTACATGAATATGCATATAGCCTATATAAAAGGAAAAAAATCATTGTGAATGGTAAAGGGCAAAAGAAGAGGCTTTTCTATATCAGGCATTACTGCTTATATTCGCATGAAACCCAGAACTGTATTTACTTTATTAAAATTCATAAGCCTTTAAAAATGAGTTTACAATTTACGAATTCACCGATTGGAAGATTAAGATTCATGGGAATTGCAGAAGGAATTTCTTATGTAGTATTGTTATTTATTGCAATGCCGGTAAAATATATCGCAGGAAATCCCAACCTCGTTTTGTATGTCGGATGGGTACACGGATTACTTTTTATGCTCTATATTCTCGCCCTGATATCGGCAAAAATAAATTTGGAATGGAAATTCAGAAAAACCATGATTGCTTTTCTCGCTTCTTTGATTCCATTTGGAACTTTTATTTTAGATAAATCATTGCGGAAAGAAGAAATAAAGCTTCATACACACAAAGCAGCGCAATTGTCAAAAACGGTGGAAACGGTTTGATTGATTTCTTCTGAACAAGAACCGAAAATTTCTTCAAAGCGCCACACCAGGAATGATGGTACAAAGCAACAATTTGCTTTGACAAAAATTTTTCGATTTATCGCATTTCAACGAGCAAACTTTTGGTAAAGGACGAAGTTTTATGCAAATAACCAACCTAATGCCGTGGCTTTTATGCGCCTAAGTAATCGCTGATTAATTTTTCTGGCATCTCTCACTTTTCATTGTTTTCTTTTACTTTTATTCGTATTTTATTAAAAGTGCACACGTCATTGTGGCTTTTTGCACTGTTCATTCTAAAAATATTTTATGAAAAAATCTTACATTTCTCTATTCTTCGTTTTCTTTTTTATTACCACACAAATTTCCGCACAGCAATATCAGATCAGTTCTCCTGATGGCCATCTTGTTATGAAAATCGCCAATGAAAAATCTCTGCATTTTTCTCTTATAAAAAACAATCAAACAATCGTACCTTCGGTAGAAGTGGCTATGGTACTGCAACAGGGAATTATTCCGTCAGAAAAAGATAAAATATCAAAAGCAGT
>JAHEZB010000270.1 GCA_023251285.1 Chitinophagaceae bacterium
AAGACGGAACGAGTCTTTGAAGTGTTTTGAGAAATAATTTTTTTGAAAAAGCGCGGCGGTATTCATTGATTCCAAAAGTGATATTCCGGAAAAATAATTTCCAAGTTCCTTTATAACTTAACGCGTCGATCGTGTCTTTCCAACTAAAATCTGTTTTACCATAACCTTCTCTTTTAAAAGTAAAAACGGCATTCGGTCCACATTCGATTTCTCCATTCGTCATCCTGGTGAAATGCACCCCCAGAAAAGGAAAATCAGGATTTGGAACCGGGTAAATCAGATTTTTTATTTTGTGTTTAGCTTCTTCGGTCAGCTCATAATAATCGCCTCTAAAACCAACTACTTTTTCTTTTATATTCACGCCATCTTCGTGGGCCAATCTATCAGCCTGTAAACCGCCACAAAAAATTGTGTATTTACTGAGATATGTTTTTTTGTTCGTTGAAATAACATTAATACCGTTTTCTTTTTCAAAAGAAGTTGCTTCAGTGTTTAATGCCAATTCACTTTTTGGATTGATGCTCAAAGCAATTTCGACCATTTTATCTGTTGCTTTTACATAATCAATAATTCCGGTACATGGCACCCAAATGCCGGCTATTCCTACACAAAATGGTTCGTGCTCTTTAATTTGTTCTGCATTTATTTTTTCAATTCCTTCAATTCCGTTTTGCAAACCTGTTGCAAAAATTTTATCTAAATAAGGAAGTTCTGCTTCCTCAGTGGCAACTACAACCTTTCCACACACATCATACGGAATATGGTTTTCTTCAGCAAATTTTACCAATGCTTTTCTGCCTTCCACACAGTTTTTTGCTTTCAGAGATCCAGGCTTATAATACAATCCAGAATGCATCACACCTGAATTATTTCCGGTTTGATGCGCCGCAAGATGTGATTCTTTTTCAACCAGAATGATCTTCAATGAGGGATGATGTCTTTGTAATTGATAAAATGTCGCAGCGCCTACTATTCCTCCGCCAATGATGGCTATATCAAAAACTTCGTTTTCCAATATTTAGAATTTAAATAAATGAATCATTGATTTTTAAAAAAACAAAAAACGGTTAAATGTTTGTTTGCTGTGGCAAAGATAAATCTTGCAAAAGAGTTCTTGTTTATTTCCACCCGTCCATAAAATTTCAACGGCTTATTATAAAATTTTTTACCTTGCTTTTTTCAACATTTTTATTCTTGCATCTTTCATCAAAAATATTTTCTATGAAATCGCTAAAACTACTGGCGTTTTTTCTCTTATGTTTTTCTTCTTCTCTTTTTGCTCAGCAAAATTTAAAAGACACTTTGCCAGTTGATCCAAATGTAAAAATCGGAAAGCTAAGCAACGGCCTTACCTATTACATTCGAAAAAATGAAAAGCCTCAGCAAAAGGTTGAATTGCGCCTCGTTGTAAATGCCGGTTCTATTCTTGAAAATGAAGACCAGCAAGGATTGGCGCATTTGAGCGAGCACATGGCTTTTAACGGTACTACTCATTTCAAAAAGAATGATATTGTTTCTTTTCTTCAATCTATTGGTGTTGCTTTTGGAAGCGATTTGAACGCATATACCAGTTTTGATGAAACTGTTTATATACTTCCAATCCCTACCGACAAACCAGGAAATATCGAAAAGGGATTTCAAATCCTGGAAGACTGGGCGCATAATGTAACTGATAAAGCCGAAGATATCGATGGGGAGCGGCCGGTGGTTTTGGAAGAAAGCCGTTTGGGAAAAGGCGCTCAAGACCGCATCAACAAACAAATTTATCCTCTATTGTTTGCAAATTCTTTGTATGCAAAACGTCTTCCGATCGGGATAGACAGCATTGTAAAAAACGCTCCTTATTCTGCTTTAAGAAGCTTTTACAAGGACTGGTACCGGCCTGATTTAATGGCTGTAATTGTGGTGGGGGATATTGAACCGGCAAAAGCAGAAAGTTTAATAAAAAAATATTTTGGACAAATTAAAAATCCTGCCAATGAAAGGACAAGAACTTATGCAGAAGTGCCTCCTTATGAAAAAAGTGTAGCGAAAGTAGTGACTGATAAAGAGGCTACCAGTTATTCTTACCAGGTTCATTATTCCATGGAAAAAACACCTCCTGTAGTTACACTCGGGCAATATAAACACGATTTGGTAAAAGAAATTTTTTCTGATCTTTTCAATCAGCGTTTACGCGAACTGACTCAACAGGAAAATCCCCCATTTGTTTATGCGGCTTCCGGTTTTTCTTCGGAAGCGCGCGGCTACGAAGCGTTTGAAGCGTTTATCGGCACTGGCAACAGTGACAGCCTTCGTGGTTTGAAAGCGTTTGAAATAGAATTGGAAAGAGTAAAAAAATTCGGTTTTACAAAAGCAGAATTGGATCGTTCGAAAGCCGATATGATGAATTATATAGAACGGGCATTTAACGAAAAAAATAAAACCGAATCAGCGAATTATGCAGAAGAATATATCCGTAATTTTTTAACCAAAGAACCCGTTCCCGGCATTGCCAACGAATATAAATATTATAAAGAACTGCTGCCACAAATTACGGTAGATGAAGTGAATTCAATCGCAAATCAATTGAGTAAAAATTCCAATCAATTTATTGCACTTACCGGACCCGAACCTGCTCCCGGCAAAAATTTGCCTACACCTGAACAGATTCTTGCAATTCGTTCGGAAGTAGAGAAAATGGATATCAAACCGTATGAGGAAAAAACCGTTTCCGCTAATTTATTAAATGAAACTCCTAAAGCAGGAAAAATAACTGCAACAAAAAAGAACGATGTTTTAGGAACTACAGAATTTACATTGAGCAATGGTGTAACCGTTACTCTAAAACATACTGATTTCAAAAATGACCAGATCTTAATGAGTGCGATCCGGCCCGGTGGAAAAGGCAATTACGGCATTGCAGATAAATACGATGCAGAGTATCTAATACCGGTGATCAGCGCTATGGGTGTAGGAAATTTCTCTCCGGTAGATTTGAAAAAAGCCTTGAGCGGAAAAACGGCAAGTGTCCACCCAACATTTTCTGAAGTATCGGATGGAATGGGTGGAAGCAGTTCTGTAAAAGATGTGGAATCTATGTTGCAACTCGTTTATTTATATGTCACTGCTCCACGTGTTGATACGGCTTTGTTCAAGTCATTTGTTGAAAAAAATAAATCACAACTCGCTTTCCTGAGCGCCAATCCACAAGCTGTTTTTCTTGATTCTTTGTTTAAAGTTTATTATGATGATAATCCGTTGGCGCCAATTGCCGTTCCAAAAGCATCGTATTTTGATGCATTAAACCTCAATAGGATGATGCAGATTTATAAAGAACGATTTGAAGACATGAATGAAATGCATTTCACTTTTACCGGAAGTATCACTGAAGAACAACTGAAGCCGTTACTGGAAAAATATATTGCCAGTCTGCCTGTAAGTTCAAGGAAATTCCATTATGTGGATAATAAAGTGCGCCCTGTAAAAGGAAAAGAAGAAGTGGATGTGTATAAGGGAAAAGAGCCGAAAGCATTGATATTGGCTATTTATAGCGGAGAAGTACCGTATAGCGAATCGTTGGCTTTAAAAGCGCAGGCCATCAGTGAAATTTTAAATATCCGGATCATTGAAAATCTACGAGAAAAAATCCAGGGAATTTATGGTGGCGGCATCCCGATTCAGTTTCAAAAGCTTCCTTATTCCCATTATGACTTCTTTTTGCAGTTGCCATGTGGCCCTGAAAAGGTAGATACGCTTATCAAAGCAGCCAATGCAGAAATAGAAAGTCTTATTAAAAACGGCCCTTCCAAAGAAAACCTGGAAAAAGTAAAGAAACAATGGAAAGAGCAGCATAAAGTTGACATTAAAGAAAACGGAGCGTGGCTTTCTCAATTGCAAAGGTTTGTCTTCCCTGGACACAATCCGGATTACTTTATTAATTATGATAAATATGTAGATGCATTGACAGTTAAAGACATCCAGGATGCAGCGAAATTATTGTTGACAACAAAGAATGTGGTGACAGGAATTTTGAGGCCGGAAAAAGAGTGATAACCTTTGAAAGATAAACCTGTACGTTATTCTGCTTATTCGAAAAATTCAGTAATTTTGAATTTTAATACAGATAGTTTTGAATTTAAAGTCACGAATATGTTACAGGAAACCGCTTTGAATTATAAAATTCTATTAGCCCACATAGGCGAACTGATAAACATTTCAGGGTACCGAAATGATTTTATTGCAAAAAAGCTGGGATTAAAGCCTACTACTTTCTCCATGAAAAAACAACGGGCAACATGGAGTTTTGATGAAATTGAAAAGTTATTGGCAATTATTGAAAACGAAGAAACAGAAGATTATTATTTGGGCCTCATTATGAATGCGGTGGACACAGAAGATACCATGTCGCTGACAGAATTTAAGAATAAAGTGGGATGGAAGTAATCGTTACAAAAACTTTCAAAAAACAATATTTACGCTGCCCGTCCTATGTTAAAGAAGCGGTACAAGCGGTCATTAGCGAATTAGAAAAAGCAACCAGTTTACAAGAAATTCACAACATCAAAAAATTGAATGGATTCAAAAACTTTTACCGGATAAGAGCCGGACAATACCGGATAGGAGTAAAAGAACAAAAGCCTTCCATTCTTTTGCTTTGTGTATGGAACGTT
>JAHEZB010000271.1 GCA_023251285.1 Chitinophagaceae bacterium
TTTATTGGTAAGCACCACTGAAGAAGCGCAACCGTCCGCATCTTTGGCAATCAGTTTCGGAACGTAGTTGCCGGGGGTTTTATAATAATGAACAGAAAAAGTATCGGTTGCCTGCGCCACGGTGCCGTCTCCAAAATCCCATATATATGACGCCGCGTTTTGAGACAAAGCGCTAAGCGTTACCAATTGCGCCGTGCAGGTGCGAACCATATCCGTCCTTATATTTACCTTGTTATCCCGCACAAAAACTGAATCTAGATAGGTTTTCTCAAGCCCGTTGTAGCCGGTTACAAAAAGCTTTACAATATATTTTCCGGGCTTTTCATACACGTGGCTGGGCATATTGACATTATCAGAAGTGAAGCCATCCCCAAAATCCCATCTGATTTGCGAATAATCATAAGAAGTGTTTACAAAACGAACCAAAAGCGAAGAACAATCAATATGATCTACAAATGAGGAAGTGAATGAAAAGTATGCATTAAAATTCCTTACCGATATTTTTTCAAAAGCGGTATCGCCGCAACCAGTGTCCGGATTTTTTGCAACAAGCCGGATGGTATAATTGCCGGGCGTTGTATAAGTATTTACCGGGTTATAATCTGTGGAAGTGTGCCCATCACCAAAATCCCATTGATAGTTTGTATTATAACTGTTTAAATTATTGGTATTATTATAAAACTGCACGGAAGTATTTAAATGAAAATCCGTTCCATAAGTTGTGAAAGCAGTCTTTGGGCCCTTGACATAAACTATTTGTGAGTAAGAAGAAGTAGTGGAGGTGCATCCGCTGGCATCCTTTATCGCCAGGGAAACATAATAACTTCCGGGGTTAGAATAGACGTGAGAAACAATGCCTCCTTTTGTCGTAGTCAATGTTTGACCATCTCCAAAATTCCATGTCCGGCTGGTGATGGTGGTATTTTGTGCTCCTGATGTGTCATTAAAAGTAACAGGCGAATTAAAACAAACGTTATTGGTGATTACTTCAAATCCGGCAACAGCTCCGCGAATTTTTATGGGTATAAAATTAGTGGTATCAATACAATTTAACACTGCACGAACAATCATTCTTATCGAATCTTTACCCGGGAGGACACCGTAAATGTTTCCGTTATACACCGGAGCATTCATAAAATTATAAACAGGAACAGAAGTGCCGTCATTATAATTAGCAAACTCGAGGTAATGATAATAGTTACCGTATGTAGATTGATCGAGGTTGGAAACAGTAAAATTTAATGCATCATCCTTACAAATACTTGAATTACCCGCTGACAATACAGGCTGCTTTTTTAAAACCACCGTAACCGTTGTCGCCGTTTTATTATCGCATTGTCCGCTGGACGTCGTCAGCGTAACATTATACTGGCCCGTAGCAGTATAATGATGCGTTATCAGTTGTTGGTTATTTGTATAGGATGCGGAGGTTCCATCTCCAAAATTCCATAACCCTTTTTGCGCATACCTTGAATCCTGTTTCAAAGTTACCGTTCCCCTGTCGCCGTCACAAGTATTCATTACCTGGGTAATTTGTGGAAAAGAGGGCAAGACGGTAATATAGTCGGTTTTGGTCATCGTATCGGCACATCCGGGATTGGCAGTAATAAGTGTAATGGAATATTTTCCGGTATCAGAAAAAGTATACGAGCCTGAATATCCGATAGGTTGCTGATTAACGTACCAGGTATCCCACTGCGAATTAGTTGTTTTTTTTTGAAAAGACACATAAGAGTTACCACAAATTATCGTTCCATTATTGGAAGTAAAGTCTGCTTTCGGCTTTGGATAAACGGTGATGTTAAGAGAATTAGTTTGTTGTCCGCTACAACCTTCTGCAGTAATGTACTTCAGCGTTACATAATAACTTCCTGTCGTATAAGTATGTTGCGGTTCTGCTTCTGTAGAAGTTGTTCCATCGCCAAAACTCCAGGTAAAAGAAGCAAGTGGTGTATTGGAATACATCTTAAATTTTTTTGTGAGCGACTCACAGGTAAGGGCGTTAACGTCAGATTCCTGGATAGATACAGAAGGCTGGGTAATAGACACCTGTTGCCATACACTATTTCTGCATCCATTTGAATCGGTAACAAAAAGGGTAACAGCCCAGTTATTGGCTGTTGTAAACGCATATGAAGCGGTTTTGCCTGTTGCCTGGATCGTCGAAGGTGCATAAGTATAAAAATTCCATTCCGACTTAACGGCCCCTGCAGTTGTATCCTGAAAATTGACGGTAACCGGTGGAAAACAATATTTCGGAATTTGGGTAACAAAGCCAGTCGGCTGAGGAAGCGGATTTACTTTAATTTTTTTACTGATCGTATCTGCACAGGTTCCAAATTGATTGATCAGCTGTATCGTATGTTCTCCTGGTGTATAGGCATAATAGCTTCCATAATAAGTCGAATAGGTCACTCCATCTATGAGCCATGAATAAGAAGTAGGTGCCGGAATGCTTAAATTTTGCAAGTTTACGTTCGAATTCTGACACACAAAATCCGGAACATTCATTTTTGGGTTAAAATTCCCAACATTCAGATAAGAAGTTTTTACCAAAGAGCTTTTGCATCCATTGGGGTTTTCGATAGCAAGGCTGACGGTATAACTCCCTTTATTGCTGAAACTATGTTTTGGATCTTTGTCGCTTGATGAAACTGCGTCTCCAAAATCCCAGGTATATTGTAATGGCCCTTCGCCCTGGCTTTTATTGATCATCTGCACGGGGTCCGGTTGAAAACAGATAAAAGTTTTGTCTGCTTCAAAATCTGCTTTCACGCCGTTAAAAACCGTTATGATGTTATTTATCGTTTTGCTGCTGGTACATCCATGGTTATCTGTTACCGACAATCTTACCTGTGGCTTGCCTGCGGTAACATAACTATGAGATATGCCAGGAATAATCGTCTGTTGCGTATATCCATCGCCAAAATCCCACAGATAGTTTGCAATAGTTCCCTGGTCTGCCGTTGCTTTGGCAGTAAAAACCGTTGCCTCCGGGGTACACACTTTTTGCAATGACGACGAAAAATCCACAACCGGTTTATTATAAACCGTGATCGTTTGAGAACTGGAACTAATTTGATTTCCATCCGTCACAGTTAGCGTAACGGTATATTTTTCCGGATCGAGGAAAACAGCACCGGGATCTTTCAAAGCGGATGTATTTCCATTGCCAAAATCCCATTTATATACAGCAGACGATGAAGCTGAGGAACTATTCGCAAAGTGGACCGTTAGTGGGGAGCAGCCTCCCGTTATATCTGCTATAAAACGGGCGTTCAATTGTGCCTCTGCTGAAAACCGCGTGGACAGTAAACAAATAAAAACTAATAAAAGTTGTTTTTCAAACGCTGGTCTCAAAGCTTGGTTTTGGTTTAATTGGGCCGTAAAGTACTTTGTTTAAAATTTATTGCAAAAAGTAATATCAAAAAGGAACAGGTGACAAAGCTTAAGCAATCTGTGTATTTCACACGTCACCTCCATTTCCTGCTACGGGTAATTAACGTATTTTAGATGTCACTATTGTGTCTATTTTTCCTTTGGTCGATCCGGGTGCCGTTATTTTCTATATAAGTAAAGATAACAGTATCCCTTTATCGCCGAGTACTGACCATCGACGTCAAAGATTGCCGGGTAAATCACTAATTTTGAAAAGTGAAAAACAAAGTAATACTGCCACCACCGGGAAAGGAAATCTTCGAAGGAGAAATTGCTACTTACTGGCTGGACGCGGAAGGTATATTGGTTTCGGTTTCAAAGAGCCTGACGAGAACCGTTGAAAATATAAGTGGCAATGTGGCCCTGGTCAAACAAATTACCCAAAACAAAAGGGTTCCGCTATTGATCTACCTGAGTAAATCAGGAGTGCCCGACAAAGAAACGAGGAAATTTGCTGCAAAGCAATTGCCCGAAATTTATTCCGCTATGGCGATGGTTTCAAAACCTGGTCTTGCTAAATTTATTATGAACCTCTTATTCCGGTTCAAGCCACCGCCAATTCCAATGAAGAGCTTTGTAAACGACAAAGAGGCCAAAGGATGGCTGAAACAATTCCTGTAGTAGCGGCTGTTATACATCCCCAACGTATTGTCTATGCACTCGCGATGCTTTATCCATGCCTTTGCTATGCCTTTGCTATGCTTTAAGAGCGAAGGATGAATGCTTTTGCAGCGAAGGATGAATGCTGTAACAGCGAAGGATGAATGCTTGTGTTATACTGAAGAAACTTTACGGGTAAGCGTTATTGATACTGCCAGAGCTTTACCGTATTTTGCAATAAAGCCGAAACCAAAGATAACGGAAAATCTTGTTTGTATTTTCATTTATGCGTTTAAATATTTGTAGCTCGCCGTCCCACTTTAACTGATCGATACTGGCCGGAGAGATCGTGCATTTACCTTTTCAAAAAATAAAAACAGCAGCGATGCGTTATGTTGCTGCGCAACTTACTTTCCCTGTTGAACGAACAGGAAGTTGAAAGCAAAATTTTCAATAAATATCTTTAATTACTATTTAAACCAGCCCATTGAAACTAAACGCTGCTATTATCGCATCTTTTTGCGCCACTGTTATGCTTACGGCCTGCCAAAAAGATAAACAACCAGACACGAACACAAACTTAAATAAAGTAAAAACCTACACCGAAA
>JAHEZB010000272.1 GCA_023251285.1 Chitinophagaceae bacterium
TTGAAATAAGCAGTGTGTTGTTTTTAAGTGCAATGGTTGGAGCGATTTTGATTGGTAAAAAAGATTCCGTAAAAAACAGAATATGAAGATATTGACAACTTTTTTGTTTGTGTTTGCAGCTTTGCTTTTTGCAGAAAAATCGTCTGCACAGATTGACTTGAGCAATTTAGATCTGAAAGATATTATTGGCAAAGTGATGCATGTAGAAAAAGGATTTGCTCCGAAATTCACTTTAGGAAGAACGCCGATCCAAAAAATTTCGAAGGTGGCAGAAATTCTTGGATTGAAACAAAATGATGATGTAAATAAATTGTTCAACACGTTCAGAACAGGAAGGACTATTTACAAAGCCGCTGCTTATGCAGGCGCTGCTATTGCGGTTTACAGCCTCGTAAGAAAAACGGAAAAGTCTGTAAAAGCACAGGATTATAATGGCGCTTTGTATTCCGGAATTGGTGCGATTGGATCGGGATTGATCGTGAAATTTTTGACAAAAGGCGCTTCTTATAAAGCAGTGGATATTTTCAATGGAATCGCAGTTAAGAAAATTAAAGATATTTTTTCAATAGGCCCTGCATCAAATACTGCAGGAATTGGTTTGTATGTAAAATTGTAATCATGGAGATTAAGTGGTATATATTTTTGTCGTTAGCATTGTTCTGTATTGGCATCATCGGCGCGCTCACCAGACGCAATTCGATCATCGTTTTTATGTGTATTGAATTGATGTTGAATTCCGTGAATTTGCTGCTCGTCGCTTTTTCAAAAATGCACATGGCGGGAATGAATGCTTTTAGCTATTCGATGGCATCAAGCGCGCAAATATTTGTATTCTTTATCATGATCGTTGCAGCCGCCGAAGTAAGTGTGGGATTAGCGATCATTGTATTGCTGTACAGAAATACCCGTTCTATTGATATCAATTTTTTAAACCGGTTAAAAAACTAAAATCATTTTCAAAAAAATGAAAATGAGAAAAAATATTTTCAAATTTTAAACGCTGCCGAAGTTTGGTTTATGGATGCAATTCAACTTATTTACCTGGTTCCTCTTCTTCCTTTAATTGGCTGTTTGATTAATGGACTTGCCCGAAATGCACTTTCAAAAACACTGGTTGGTATTATTGGAAGTGCAGTGGTCTTTGTTTCATTTTGTATCAGCGTTTTGATTTTTATCCAGGTTTCAAAGGAAGGATTTGTTACGCAAAATATTCATTATTTTGATTTTATTCATGTAGATAAACTGGTGATCCCTTTTGAATTCCAGGTGGATCAGCTCACTTCCTTATTTCTCTTAATTATAACGGGCGTTGGTTTTTTAATTCATGTCTATTCCATTTCTTACATGAAAGATGAAACCCAATCTGGTTTCGGAAGATATTTTTCTTACCTGAATTTATTCGTGTTTTCCATGCTTATCCTGGTGCTGGGCGGCAACTATGTGATCATGTATATCGGTTGGGAAGGTGTAGGTCTTTGCTCTTATTTGCTGATTGGTTTTTGGTTCAAAGACCAGGCGAATAATGATGCCGGTAAAAAAGCATTTATCATGAACCGCATTGGCGACGTAGGATTTCTTCTCGCTGTTTTCTGGATGATATCTGCATTTGGAACCGCTTCTTATGCGCGGCTTTATAATTCAGAAAATGGCATTATTTCTTCGATTACTGCAATCAATTCTCCTGCCATTGTTGGTATTACTTTATTGTTATTTGTCGGAGCGATCGGTAAAAGCGCTCAGATACCTTTATATACCTGGCTTCCCGATGCAATGGCCGGCCCCACACCGGTTTCGGCTTTGATCCATGCTGCAACGATGGTGACTGCGGGAATTTACATGATCGCGCGAAGCAATATTTTATATTCATTAGCTCCTGTTACTTTGGCCGGTGTTGCAAGCATTGGTTTGATAACGGCCATTGTTGCTGCAATCATTGCTTTGAAACAAAACGACATCAAAAAAGTATTGGCTTATTCTACAGTAAGCCAGCTGGGATATATGTTTTTGGGTTTGGGAGTAGGCGCTTATTCAGCCGCGGTTTTTCATGTGATGACTCATGCTTTTTTTAAAGCACTGTTATTCCTTGCAGCCGGCTCTGTGATTCATGCAATGAGTGGCGAACAGGATATGACGAAAATGGGTGGTTTGGGTAAAAAAATGAAGATAACTTATGCTACATTTTTTATTGCAACCCTTGCAATTGCCGGCATTCCGCCATTTTCAGGATTCTTTTCAAAAGATGAAATTCTTTCTGCAACTTTTGCCCAAAGTCCTGTATTATATGTTTTAGCCCTTGGTGGTGCGCTGCTCACTGCTTTTTACATGTTCCGGGCATTGGCAATGACGTTCAAAGGAAAATTCAGAGGAACTGCTGAGCAGGAACATCACATCCATGAAAGTCCTGCAACTATGACCGTTCCGTTAGTTGTCCTGGCGATTCTTGCTGCCGTTGGAGGCTTTATTGGAATACCAGAAGTGTTTGTTAAGAATGCAAACAAATTTGATGAATTTCTGTCGCCGGTTTTTGCTCATTCGACGGCGTTTATGGGTATGCGTGAAGTTTCTCATCAGACAGATTTGATTTTAATAATTGTTTCATCTGTTTTAGTAATAATTGTTTCTGTTTGGGCCTACAATAAATTTAAGAATTACGCTCCGTCAACGGTTGGTGCTGATAATGCTTTTGTAAAAGCAATTAAAAATAAATTTTACATTGATGAAGCGTATTATATGCTTTTTGTAAAACCATATCGTGCTTTAGGCGCTTTCTTAAATAATATTTTCGATAAAAAAGGAATTGATGGAATTGTAAATGGTGTAGGAAGAAGTGTAAACTATGGAAGCCGTCAATTGAGATTATTACAAAGCGGCCAGGTTGGTTCTTACCTTTTATTGATGGTTATCGGATTACTGATATTATTTATTATTCAATTGTTTACAAAATAAAATTAATGCTGGGCACATACTATACTTTTCCTGAATTGTTGATTTGGATTCCTTTTATTACGGGGCTGATTGCTATTTTTATTAAGAATGGAAAAAGTGTGAAAATGTTCGCACTTTTATCTTCAATTGCTACTTTGGTTGTTTCTGTCATCAGTTTGTGTTATACAAACGTGGGGGCTCATCCGGAATTTTTTTACTATAATAATGTTTCTTATGTATGGATGCCTTACATCGGTTCCAGCTTTTCTGTTGGCCTCGATGGAATGGGCTTTTTACTTACTTTTTTAACAGCATTTTCTTACCCGCTCATTTTTGCTGCAACCTATAAATCTGATTATAAAAATCCGAATGCTTTTTTTGCTTTAATGCTTTTGACACAGGCGGGAATTATGGGAGTGTTTGTAGCGACTGACGCGTTATTATTTTATTTTTTCTGGGAATTGGCTTTGATTCCCATTTACTTTTTATGTAGCAGATGGGGCGGTGAAAAAAGAATTGCCGCTACTTTTAAATTTTTCGTTTATACATTTTTGGGTTCTCTGCTTATGCTGGTCGGAATTATTTTCGTGTATGTTCATACCGCTCCCGTTACTCCCGATGCAGCACATTCATTTTCTATAAATGCATTTTATAATGCTACATTATCTTCCGGCCAGCAGGATTGGTTGTTCTGGCTTTTCTTTATTGCTTTTGCTGTTAAGATTCCGATTTTTCCATTCCACACCTGGCAACCCGATGTATATGAGCAGTCAAATTATCCTTCGGTGATGGTACTCAGCGGATTGATGGTAAAAATGGGTGCATTTGGAATTATTCGTTGGATACTTCCGATTTTTCCTGCCGCCGTTGTAAAATATCAGCACCTGGTAATGGTCTTGTGTATCATCGGCCTTATTTATGCAAGTTGTATTGCCTTGTATCAAAATGATTTGAAAAGATTTGTTGCCTGGTCTTCGATCGCGCATTTGGGATTGATGAGCGCGGCGATTTTCGCAGCAAATAATTTGAGTTTACAAGGTGTGATGCTGGAAATGCTGAATCATGGGATTAATATTCTTGCGTTGTGGATTGTCGTAGATATTATTGAAAAGAAAACCGGTGTAAGAAAGATTTCAGAGTTGAGCGGGCTTGCCGGCAAATCACCGGCATTGGCTATTTTCCTGGTAATTATTGCTTTTGCAAATATCGCGCTTCCGCTTTCCAACTCTTTTGTTAGTGAATTTTTAATGTTGAACGGACTCTTTGATTTTAATATTTGGTTTGGTGTTTTTGGTACTCTTGGAATTGTTCTTTCTGCCTTTTATATGTTGAATATGGTGCAAAAGACATTTTTTGGCAAAGCAAATATGTTGGCAGAGCAAGCTCAGAAAATGAGCGCCGGACAGGGACTCGTTTTATTTGTACTGGTGATTGCAATCTTATTTTTAGGAATTTATCCTGAACCTGTTATCCATTTGACACAATCAACCGTAACAGATATTTTGAGCAGGACATCTTTCAAATAAGGGAAATTGAAAGTTTTGAAATAAAGTTTTTTAAATTAAATAAAAAATAAAACACTTTGGGTGTTGGGATTACATTATGAATGCAATAATATTAACGGCACTTTGGGGAGTAGTAATGATGTTTGGAGGAGTTTTTTTCAAAAAAAGCGCGACTCCAAAATATTGGGCTATTGCTGGTATC
>JAHEZB010000273.1 GCA_023251285.1 Chitinophagaceae bacterium
AACTGGTTTTGTGTAGTCAGTTTATTTTTTTCATCAGGAGCAGGATAGCGGCTGTAATAAAAACCATCATCGCCTTTCCATGATAACCCGCTAAATTTGATAGAATGCAATTCATCCTTCAGTAAACTCTTATCATTTACGTTCATTACATATGCATCTTCCCAATCGCTTCCCGCCTGTGATTCCAGGTAAACGGCGTATTTATTATTTTTACTAAACGACAAAGTTCCAATCGCGGAAGTTCCGTCTTTGCTCAGTTTATTTGGGTCGATAAATACCTCCGGTTCAGCATCAAGTCCGTTTTGCCGATACAAAACCGCCTGATTTTGCAATCCGTCATTTTTATAGAAATAATAATAATCACCTTGTTTAAAAGGTGCACCATATTTTGTGTAATTCCACAGTTCTTCGAGACGGTTTCTCACTTTTCCACGAAAAGGAATCTTAGACAGATAATCGTCTGTTACTTTATTTTCTTCCTTTACCCACGCTTTTGTTTCGGCAGTGTTATCGTCTTCAAGCCATCGGTATGGATCTTTAATGATCGTTCCAAAATAGTTATCTTCCTGATTTGCTTTTTTGGTATCAGGATATTTTATCTGCGAAAAAATTTGTGTAGTAGTTGCCATTAAAATAGTAAAAACAATAATCTTCATAAGAATTTATTTATCAATGAAGATAAAGAATTAAAAAAAGTAGTTTTTAAAAAGTCTCGCTTGCAGAACGATGTTAGTAATTGAATATAAACGAAGAGCAAACCGACAAATAAGCCGAATTCCTATTTCCTTTTTTATTAAAAAAATAAGTCAGAAAAGTGAATTATTATCCAATTCCGTTGGTAGTTACTTCCTTGTTTATTTTTGCAACCAAACCCTGTAAAACTTTTCCGGGCCCACATTCGGTAAATTCTGTTGCACCATCAGCAATCATTTGTTCTATTGTTTGTGTCCATTTTACAGGACCTGTTAATTGCGCAATCAGGTTTAATTTTATTTCACCAGGCTCGGTCACAGCTTTGGCAACAACATTTTGATACACCGGACAAAATGGAATATCGAATCTTGTACCTTCTATTGCTTCAGATAATTCTTCTTTTGCAGGTTGCATTAATGGAGAATGAAAAGCGCCGCCAACAGGAAGTATCAACGCACGTTTTGCTCCGGCTTCTTTCAATAAAGCACAAGCTTCTTCTATCCCTTTTATTGATCCGGAAATAACAATTTGTCCGGGGCAATTATAATTTGCGGGAACTACAATTTCGTTGGTTATCGAAGAACAAATTTCTTCTACTTTCTTATCCTCAAGTCCCAGAATGGCTGCCATGCCGGAAGGATTTATTTCACATGCTTTTTGCATCGCCTTCGCCCTGATGGAAACCAATTTTAAGGCATCTTCAAAACTTAAACATCCGTTTGCAACGAGCGCTGAAAATTCACCAAGAGAATGACCGGCGACCATATCGGGCTGCTTATCAACAATAGTTTTAAAGGCAATTACCGAATGCAAAAAAATTGCAGGCTGCGTTACATTTGTTTGCTTTAATTCTTCAGCAGTGCCGAAAAACATCACGTCTGAAATTGGAAAACCAAGAATCTCATTTGCTTCATCAAAAAGCAATTTCGCCTGTTCATCTTCTTCATATAAATTCCTGCCCATTCCAATAAATTGCGATCCCTGTCCCGGAAAAATAAATGCGTGTGCCATAAACTGTTTTTATTTTATCTTCTTTTAACTAAATCTGCCTGTATCAAATTTATAAATTCATTGCGCGTACTTTGCTTTTCGAATTCTCCATGAAAAGCAGAAGTGGTGGTCACGGAGTTTTGTTTGGATATACCGCGCATCATCATGCACAAGTGCTCTGCCTCAATAACCACCGCAACTCCAAGCGGATTCAATGTTTCCTGAATTGCATTTAAAATTTCAGTTGTCAGCCTTTCCTGAACTTGTAATCTTCGCGCAAAAACATCAACGACACGTGCAATTTTACTCAACCCTGTTATCCATCCATTAGGGATATAGGCAACATGTGCTTTACCAAAAAAAGGCAACATGTGGTGTTCGCACATACTGTACAATTCTATGTTTTTTACAATGACCATTTCGCTGATATCTTCATGAAATTTTGCTGAATTTAAAATTGCATGAGCATCCATTCCATAACCCTGCGTACAGTACTGCATCGCTTTTGCTACCCGTTCAGGAGTTTTTAAAAGCCCTTCTCTGTTCGGATCTTCACCAATTAATTTTATCGTACTGCGATAGTTCTGCATTAACTCTTTCGTAACATCTTCGTCGTAATGTTCAATTTTTTTATAAGCCATAAAAAGATTTTTTTAAGAAATAAAAATCAGGATGCAGGATACTCTGCAAAATTTTTGGGTGTTTCATATAACCGGATTTGCAAGTCCAGTTTTTCATCAATTTTACTTCGCAAAATATCATAAATAACAATGGCGATATTTTCTACTGTAGGATTGAGATGGGCAAATTCAGGAACATCAAGATTGAGGTTTTTATGATCTAACTTTTCCAGAATATTTTCTTTTACCAGTTCACTTAAGAACTTCAGATCGATTACATAACCCGTATCAGCACCAGGCTCGCCGGTAATTTTTACATCCATCTCATAATTATGGCCATGGTAATTCGGATTGTTGCATTTACCAAAAACAGCATAGTTTTTTTCTTCACCCCAAGCCGGATTATGGAGCCGATGCGCCGCATTAAAATGTTCTTTTCTATAAACCGATACTTTTTTATTCATCTGATAAATTTAATCATGCTGCTAATTACCAAAATATTCCACAAAAATTCTGGGAGTTTCATATAATTTTATGCAATGCATTTGAACGCCTTCCGGTAAATGAGGAAGCAATTGCTTCCAGATTTCGATGGCAAGATTTTCTGTGGAACACATTTTTCCTTTCAAAAAAGGAACATCCATATTGAGGTTTTTGTGATCCAATTTTTCCAAAACAAAATCATTTATTAAGCTGCTTAAAATTTTTGCATTTATTACAAAACCTGTATCAGCAGCCACTTCCCCTTTGATGGTCACGTGCAATTCATAATTATGACCATGCCAGTTTTCGTTGGCGCATTTGCCAAAGACCAATTCATTTTTTTCTTTGCTCCACTCCGGATTATACAATTTATGTGCGGCATTAAAATGTTCTATACGAGTTAAAAATAACATTGAATAGCAAAAATTTTCGCAAAGGTAAACCCATAATTTTTAATACGATTCTAAATGCGAAATTTGCAGGATGAATTTATTAATTGTTGCTGCTACAGAATTTGAGATTGAACCTTTTTTAAAACAAAAAAATAGTGCAGATATATTGATAACCGGTGTAGGAATTCCAGCAACACTATATCATTTGGTAAAAAAAATATCTGGAAACAACTATGACTTTGCAATTCAAGCGGGTATAGCGGGAGCGTTTAATGATGATGTGAATTTAACGGAAGTTGTACAGATGAGTGAAGACACTTTTGCTGATTTGGGAATACAGGAAAATGGAAATTTTCAAACGCTTTTTGGTATGGGATTTTCCGATAAAAATGATTTTCCGTTTACAAATGGACGGCTGATAAATCCTCATTCCTTGTTGCAAAAAAATCACTTGCCTCCTGCAAAAGGAATTACCGTCAACAGAATCAGTGATGATGCTTTTCAAAATAAAATGATGAGAGAAAAATTTTCGCCTGATGTGGAGAGTATGGAAGGGGCTGCGTTTCATTATGTTTGTCTTTTGGAAGAAATTAATTTCCTTCAGTTAAGAGCTATTTCAAACAGGGTAGGAGAGCGGGATAAATCAAAATGGGAATTGAAAACATCTATTGAAAACCTAAACAAAGAATTATTGAACATAATTGAAAACTTAAAATGAATATGAATTTTACACTTGGATTTTCACCTTGCCCGAATGATACTTTTATTTTTGACGCTTTGGTAAATAAAAAAATTGATACCGGAGATTTCAATTTTAACGTAAGGCTTGAAGACGTGGAAACATTAAATAATCTTGCTAAAAAAGAAGCGTTGGATTTTACTAAAATCAGTTATGGCGTGTTGCCTTTGGTCATTAAAAACTACATCGTAATGAATAGCGGAAGCGCTTTAGGGAAAGGTGTTGGGCCGCTTTTGATTTCTAATCATCCTGTTGATTTTAATGAAGTAGAAAAATTTACCATTGCTATTCCAGGGGAAAATACCACTGCTCATCTTCTGTTTTCTCTTGCTTTCCCAAATGCAAAAAATAAAGTTTTTCAACGGTATGATGAAATTGAAACTTCAGTTCTTAAATCTGAAAATGTATTAGGCGTGATCATCCATGAAAACCGTTTCACGTACATGGAAAAAGGATTACATAAAATTGTTGATTTGGGAAATTTCTGGGAAGAAAAAACATCACTTCCGATTCCTCTTGGTGGCATTGTTGGTAGAAGAAATATCGATGAAAATATTTTGATGAAAGTCGATGCACTGATAAAAGAAAGCATGGAGTATGCTTTTGAAAATTATCCCCTGATTACTGATTATGTAAAACAACATTCACAGGAAATGGATCCTGTGGTAATGAAGAAACACATTGATCTTTATGTGAATCAATATTC